>JADJPK010000016.1 GCA_016713305.1 Betaproteobacteria bacterium | reverse complement strand
TCGCGAACAGAGCCCCGACCGCGAAGGTGCCGGCTCGCGCGAGCCGGCTTGCATCCGGGGCCGTCTCGACATCGACGGGCGGAAGCAACAACCGTCCGATGCTCGCGCTCATTTCAGCCCTCCGTCCGCGCGGTGAGCTGCCGGGCCACGACCGGGGTATCGGGAGGCGCGGACTCCCGCGTGAGGTTCGTGATGACCTCGGCGCAAGTTCCGCTCAGCTCGATCACGCCGTTGCGCAGCAACGAGCGCACGATCGACGCCTGCCAACAGCGCCGGGCGATGGGTGATCAGCACCCCCGCCGTACCGCTCAACTTCAGGCCCTGCAGGGTACGCATCAGCGCTTCCTCCCCCTCGCCGTCCAGAGGGGCGTTGGGTTCGTCGAGCACCACGAGACGGGGTTGCCATACAGCGCGAGCAAGCGCGATGCGCTGCGCCTGTCCGCCGGAAAGCCCGGTGCCGTTCGCCGATCACGCTGTCGTACCCGCGCGGGAGGCGCAAGATCAGGTCATGGACGTTTGCGCGTATCGCCGCATCGATGACGGCGCCGGCATCCGGTTCACCGAATCGGGCAATGTTCTGCGCGACGGTACCGGCGAAGAGCTGCACGCTTTGAGGGAGGTATCCCAGGTGGGGGCCGAGACGGTCGCGTGACCAATGCGCAAGGTCGGCGCCGTCGATGCGCACGGTCCCGGACGTCGGTTGCCAGATGCCGAGCAGCAGGCGCGCAAGCGTGGACTTCCCCGAACCGCTCGGACCGATGATTGCAAGGCTCTCGCCTGCACCGATCTGGAGACCGATTCCGCGCAGAACCGGGCGATCCAGGTCGCGACTGCCGTAGACGAGCCGTTCGACCTGTACGGCACCGGTCGGTGCCGGCAGCGGAGTGGCCTCTCCCGCGGGTGAGGCCCCGGACAGCACGGACCGAAGGCGCCCGTGATCGTTCCGGGCATCCACGAACTGCTTCCACCCCGTGATCGCGCCTTCGACCGGAGCGAGCGCGCGGCCCAGCAGCACGGTGGCCGCCATCATGATGCCTGGCGAAGCATGGGCGTCGATCACGAGCCATGCTCCCGCCGCCAGCATGGCGATCTGCACCAGCTGCCGCAGAGCGCGGCCGGCGCCCCGCCATCGCGCCTCCGGCCTGGCTGGCCACCGCCTGGGCGTCCAGCGCCGTACGGAAGCGGCCTGCGACATCTGTCGTGCCATGACCTTGGGGCCGGCATCGAGTTCGAAGGCGATTCCCGCACTGGCGAGCAATCGGCCCCGCAGCAGATCGAGCCACAGCAGTACCAGCAAAGCTGCGAGGGTGCCCAGTGTAAGTACGACGAGCGTGGCATCGCTGCGCGAGGTGAGCACACGATCGAAGACCTGCACCATGTAGAGCGCTGGCACCAGCATGAGCAGGTTCACGCAAAGACCCAGGATTCCTGCGTGCACGAACAGCGGGCGCAGGGGAGCGAGCGGAGTCGACGTTGGCGTCGCTGATGATGGAACAACGCCTGATCTACCGAATCGGGCGAATCGGCCAGGACCGCCCTGCGTGTCCGGGGCTCAGACGGGATTCGCACTATGCCGTTTGACCGGGCCGGGTCCAGGTCTCCTTGTTGGAACTCGAGCGCAGCTCATCCGGGCCGAGCGGGACACTGCACCCTTTCCCGGAGAGGAGGGGTACGCAACGCCGGCGGGAGCATGAGTTATCCCTCGATTCAATTGGGACTTTTGCTTACCACAGACGTGAACTCATTCCCTGATTGACTTTGGTCAAGCGATGGCGGAACGACGGGCGCATACTGTATTTATTCCGCCCCACATAGGAGAAGTTCCGGATCGACGAAGCGTCGGCATTCGAGTCGGGGATCCGACCGGCCTTGGCGACGGAAGTTATCGTGCGATTCCCCGGACTGCCCAAAGTGGGGCCGGACGATCCAACCGCACAACTTTGGAGCTTCAAATGAAGAAATCACTCTTGACCGTAGCCGTTCTTCTTGTCGCCGCCCCGTTCGCCGCCGAGGCGCACAACGGAAAGCTGAGGACTGCATGAAGGCGGCACTCGCCAGCATCCGGGCGACGTCGTCACCCTGGAAGCGGAGATCGAGAAGGGCAAGCCGATCTACGAGTTCGACATCAAGGGCAAGGACGGCAAGGAGTGGGAAGTGGAGTGCAGTGCCAAGACCGGCAAGCTGCTCGAGGAGGAGCAGGAAGTGGCGGGACCGGATGACGCTGCCTTCAAGGCCAAGGCCAAGGTGTCGATGGAAGACGCGAAGAAGACCGCGCTGGAGAAGCGCCCCGGCGAAGTCGTCGAGGTGGAGTATTCCATCGAATCCGACGGCAATCCTTCCTACGAATTCGACATCCGCGACGCGAAGGGCAAGGAGTGGGAAGTGGAAGTCGATGCCGTGACCGGCAAGATCATCGAGGAAGAGGAAGAGGTCTATCAGATCGGCGTCGAGCCGTGACCGGTTGACAGCGCCGGACGCCTGCGCGGGCGTCCGGCATGCTTCACGTTCCGCTACGTTTGCGCCACGCGTCCGTCATCGAGCGCCAGTTCACGATGACCAGCGACGCGATGATTCCCGCCAGGCCCACCAGCAGCCGCCAGGTGATCGGTTCGCTGAGAACGAGCGCGCCGAGAACCGTTGCCGAGATCGGATTGAACGTCACGGCCAGCGCCACGCGAGAAGGCGCCGTGTGTTCCAGCGCCCAGATCCACAGAAAGAACGTGAATGCGCCGCCAAAGGACATCAGGTAGATCAACGCCGCCCACCCCGATGGCTTGATGGCGGCGAAGCCGCTGTAGTCACCCGATGCCACGAGCGCTATCGCGATCGCGACGGCCCCGCCGACGATCATGATCGGTGCTACGACCAGGGCCTTGTACTTTCTCAGTGCGTAGCTGGACGCGACGTTGTAGAGGGATCCGGACAGGCTCGCGGCGAACATGTACAGATCGCCCTTCCAGGCCGATTCGGTCGTCGCGGTCAGCCGGTCGCCGAGTGCGAATCCCACGGCACCCAGTGCGATCGCTCCTCCCAGCACCTTAACGCCCGTGAAGCGCTCGCGCCCCACGATCGATGCGAGCACGAGAGTGATCAGAGGCTGAGTGGAGAGGATGAGCGCGCCACGCGCAGCGGTGACGTGCGCCAGACTCATGGTGAAAAGCCAGGGGAACAGCGCGAACTGCACGAGCCCGAGCCCCACCACGACGGGATAGTCGGATGTTGCGACGCGGCCCGGCCGGCGATGCAGGAAGACCGCAAACATGACGATGCTCGCGCCGACGAAACGCAACAGGATCGTGGGCAGGACACCGGCGTCCGGAACGACGAATCGCGTCGCCACGATGGCGGACCCGCCCAGGGTGCTCGAAAGCGCTGCAGCGAACACCGCCAGAAGCGAGATCGGCAGATGCTTCAAACGAGGTCCCCTGCCAGCGGGCTCGATACCGAGATACGGACCGCCCCATGGTCACCCTGGGTAGCTTGAGCGTGCGTGGAGGCCAACGAGGAGCAGCGTGCCTGTATTGCTGCCGGCCACCCGGATGGACGGCACGATATGAAACGGCGCGCCACTTGTGATGACGCGCCGCCCGATGCAGGGCTGCCCCGATAGTACCGCCCATCGACTCTGCTCCGGGCAGCGACAGCCGCCCGGAAATTCGCGCTCGTACCCTTGAAGTGGAAGATGCAGATCCTCAGGACTGGTCCGTCACCGCACCCTTGGATGCCGTCGAGACGAGCTTGATGTACTTGCCCATCAGGCCGCGCGTGTAGCGGGGAGCCGGCTGCTTCCAGTTTGCACGGCGACGCGCGAGTTCCTCGTCGGAGATGTTCACCTGGATGAGCAGTTGATGCGCGTCGATGGTGACAGAGTCCCCATCCTGCACCAGTGCGATCGGTCCGCCCGCGAATGCCTCGGGCGCCACGTGGCCGACCACCATGCCCCAGGTGGCGCCGGAGAAGCGGCCATCGGTGATGAGGCCGACGGATTCGCCGAGGCCCTGCCCGATGAGCGCGGAGGTGGGAGCCAGCATCTCCTGCATGCCGGGGCCGCCCTTCGGTCCTTCGTAGCGGATGACGACGATGTCGCCGGCCTTCACCTTGCCCGACACGATCGCTTCCATCGTCTCGTTCTCGGAATTGAAGACTTTCGCGGGACCGGTGATCTTGGGGTTCTTGAGCCCCGTGATCTTGGCCACGCAGCCTTCCGGAGCGAGATTGCCCTTGAGAATGGCGAGGTGGCCCTGCTTGTACATCGGATCGGACCAGGGACGGATGAGATCCTGGTCCTCGCGGCGCACCGGATTCAGCGCGGCCAGTTCCTCGCCGATCGTGCGGCCGGTGATGGTCATGCAGTCGCCGTGCAGCAGGCCGTGGTCGAGCAGCATCTTGAGGACGACGGGGACGCCGCCGGCACGGTTGAAGTCGGTGGCGACGTACTTGCCCGAGGGCTTGAGGTCGCACAGCACCGGTGTGCGCTGACGCACGCGTTCGAAGTCGTCGATGGTCCACTCGACTTCCGCCGCGGAGGCGATCGCCAGGTAGTGCAGCACGGCGTTGGTGGAACCGCCGGTCGCCATCACCAGGCTGATGGCGTTCTCGATGGACTTGCGGGTGATGATGTCGCGCGGACGCAGACCCTTCTTGATGGCTTGCACGAGCACGCGGGCCGATTCGGCCGCGGAGTCCGCCTTCTCCGGATCCGGGGAGGCGATCTGGGACGACCCCAGCAGGCTCATGCCCAGCGCTTCGAACGAGGACGACATCGTGTTGGCCGTGTACATGCCGCCGCAGGCGCCCACGGTCGGACAGGCGTTGCGCTCGATGCCGTCGTAGTCTTCCTTCGACATCTTGCCTGCCGTGAATGCGCCGACGGCCTCGAATGCGCTGACGATTGTGAGGTCCTGCCCCTTCCACTTGCCCGGCTTGATCGTGCCCGCGTACACGTAGATCGCCGGCACGTTCATGCGCGCGATGGCCATCATGCCGCCCGGCATGTTCTTGTCACAGGCCCCCACGACCAGCACGCCATCCATCATCTGGCCGTTGGTCGACGTCTCGATGGCATCGGCGATGACTTCGCGGGAGATCAGCGAGTACTTCATGCCCTCCGTCCCCATGCCGATGCCGTCGGTGACGGTCGGCACGCCGAACGACTGGGGCATGGCACCCGCGTCGGACAGCGCCGCCATGGCACGGTCGACGATCGGCTGGATGCCCGCGTTGCAGGGATTCATGTTGGAGTGGCCGTTCGCCACCCCTACGATCGGCTTGTCGAAGTCCGAGTCGCCGAAGCCCACGGCACGCAGCATTGCGCGATTGGGGGCACGGTTCACGCCGCCCGTGATGAGCTTGGAGCGCCAGTTGTCGGCCATGGTAGTCCTCCTTGAAATCGTGGTGTGGGATCGCCGCCGGAGACGCCGGAGGCTAGCCGGGAGCCGGAGTTTGCGCGGGCCCAAGTGGGCTGTCTAATATATTGTTCTGGTCGTTTTGATACTTTCCGGATATGAATGTCGAGTTGCGACACCTGCGCTATTTCGTGGCCGTGGCCGAAGAACTTCACTTCGGCCGGGCCGCCGAGCGTCTGCACATTTCGCAGCCTCCGCTGTCCATCCAGATACGCGTCCTGGAGGACATCGTCGGCGCGGCGCTCTTCCATCGCAGCCAGAGGCGGGTCAGCCTCACCAAGGCGGGGGAGGTGCTACTCGCGGAGGCCCGTCACATCCTGGCGCGGGTCGACGGAGCCATCGCGGCCTCGCGCAGCGCGAGCCGCGGAGAGGTGGGTGAACTGAGCATCGGCTTCGTGAGCACGGCCGATTACAACGTGCTTCCGCCGCTGCTGCGCGAGTTCCGCACGCGCGCTCCCGGTGTCCGGCTCACGTTGCGAGAGGCGACGACCGACGTCCTGCTCGCGGCGCTCGTGGAGCGCACGATGGATGCCGGTTTCGTGCTGCCGCCGGTGGACGATCCGGAACTCGAGTACTGGCCCATCCACCGCGAACCCTTCGTGGCTGCCCTGCCGGAATCCCACCCGCTCGCTCGGGCCACGGGCAAACTCCGGCTCAAGGAACTCGCGGACGCACCGTTTCTCATGTCACCCCGATCGCATGCGCCAAGGCTCTACGACGACATCGTGTCCTTCTGCCAGCGCTGCGGGTTCAGCCCCCGCGTCGAACAGGAGGCCGTCCAGATGCAGACCATCGTGAGCCTCGTCTCGGCCGGAATCGGCGTTGCCCTCATCCCCGCCTCGCTCCAGCACCTGCGCCGGACCGGCGTGGTCTACCGTCCGATCGCCGAAACGGGCCCGCTCACGGAACTCGGACTGGCCTGGCGCCGTGGCGACTCGCTCGCGACTTTGAAAATGCTGCTTGACGTGGCTTCGTCCTGCATCGGCACGGAGCGGCAGGTTCGCCTATGAACTCAGCGCTCGCCGTGACGCTTCAACTACCCGCGGAGGAAGACACGCTCGCGCTCGGATCCGCGCTCTCCCGCGGGATCGAACCGGGTGCCCTTCTTTTCCTGCAAGGCGACCTGGGGTGCGGCAAGACGACCCTGGTGCGCGGCCTGATGCGCGGCCTGGGGTTCGAAGGACGGGTGAAAAGCCCCACCTTCGCCCTGGTTGAAGCTTACGAGCTTTCTAGGTTATCCTTGTACCACTTTGATTTGTATAGATTCGAAGATGCCCAAGAACTTCGCGATTCGGGGCTCCTGGAAAACTTCGAAAGCGACGCCGTCTGCATCGTCGAGTGGCCGGAAAAAGCGTCCGGATCTCTCCCCGTCGCGGACCTCACGGTGCAGTTGTCGCTCGCCGTGAGCGGAGGCAGAACCGCAGTACTGGAAGCGCGTACCCCACGAGGCGCTCATTGGCTGAAGGCAGCAAGACTCTGTTGAGCCGAACCATTCGGTGCTTCCCGGCGCTCGCCCTGTCGTGCGCCGTGCTGCTGCCTGCCGCCCAGGCGACGCAGCTCTCCGCCGCACGCCTCTGGAGCAGTCCTGAGTACACCCGCCTCACCCTCGAGGCAGACGGCCCCATCGGCTATCGCCTGTTCACGGTGCAGGATCCACCACGGCTCGTGGTGGATCTGGAAGACGCGCACGGCGCCAAGGTGATCGAAACCGTTGCGTCGCAACTGAGTCCGCTGGATCCCTATGTGCGTGCGGTGCGGGTCGGGCGCTTCAAGCCGGGCGTGGTGCGCGTGGTCCTCGACCTGAAAGCGGACGTGCAGCCGCAGGCCTACCCGCTGCCGCCCGCCAAGGAATTCGGCCACCGGCTCGTGCTGGACGTGCACCCGGTCGCCGCGCCCGATGCCCTGATGGCGCTGATCGGCGGGCCGAACACCGCGGCAACGCCGGTTCCAGCGAAGGTCGCGGCCACACCGTCCTCCACATCGCCCACAGCCGTTCCCAACGCCGTTGCAGTCAACACATCGCCCGCCGCCGTTCAACCCGCACCGGCCACCGCTTCGAAGGGAGCCGAAGTGCCGCCCTCATCGGCCGTGACGGTCGCGCCATCCTCCCAGGCTGCGGCAAGGAAAACTGCCGACATTCCCCCGGCCGACAGGTCCGCCACGGACAAACCCGCCGCGGCAGTCGCGCCCAAACCGGCCGCCCCCGCTCCATCGCGGGAGGACGACAGGATGGAACGCCTCATTACCGTGGCCGTCGATGCGGGACACGGCGGGGAGGATCCCGGTGCGAGAGGGGCGAGCGGGACGTACGAAAAGGCCGTGACGCTCGCCATCGCGCGACGCCTCAAGGCCTCCATCGACGAGATCCCCAACATGCGCGCCGTGCTCGTGCGCGATGCGGACGTCTTCATTCCGTTGCACCAGCGCGTGATCAAGGCGCGCAACGTTCAGGCGGACCTGTTCGTCTCGATTCACGCAGACGCGTACATCAAGCCCCATGCGAAGGGTTCGTCGGTGTTCGCCCTGTCCGAGCGCGGCGCCACGTCCGCCGCGGCGCGCTGGCTGGCGAAACGCGAGAACGACGCCGACCTCATCGGCGGAGTCAACATCGACGTCCCCGACCCGAACCTAAAGAAGGTGCTGCTCGACCTCTCCCAGACGGCCACCATCAACGACAGCCTGAAACTGGGACGCGCCGTGCTGAGCGAACTGTCGGAGGTGAACTCCCTGCACAAGCATCGCGTGGAACAGGCAGGGTTCGCCGTGCTCAAGGCCCCGGACATGCCGTCCATCCTCGTCGAGACGGCGTTCATCAGCAATCCGGACGAAGAGGAACGCCTCAACGACGAGGACTATCAGATCCGCCTCGCGGGCGCGATCGCCACCGGCATCCGTCAGTACTTCGCCAAGAATCCGCCCCTCGCCCGCGCCCGCATGGCGCGATCGGACTCGCCTCGCCCTCCTTTTGCCGCACCCGCGCGCTCCGCGGAAGCACTGGCGGACCTTGCACCCGTGGACGCGATGATTGCGCTGCCTCCTCCGGCAGCATCGTCGACCGCCGCAGCGGGATTCCGCCGGGCAACCTACACGACGACCGTCGAGCGGCGAACGCGTCAGGCGCGACAGGTCGCCGAACCGGTGGCCGAGCGCCGCGTGAAGATCGAGAAGAAGTCCACCCAGACGGCGGCCGGCAGGACGCATCCACGCAAAGTGGCGGACCGCTCCACCGCAGTGACACGTGCGCCCTCCCATGCTCAGGTATCCAGTTGCGAGCGCGAAGGACGGGCTGTCAAAGGGTTCAACCGTCGGACCTGCCGTCCTTCTGCCGCGGCACGGCATTCAAAGCTTCGGATTCGCTAGGTGTGAAGGCTTCGACCATGCGCAATGGTGCGGGAGCGGTTCGGTCTCGTCGCAGCCTGGCGTCGAACCCGCGCATGCCATGAGTGAGGCATCGATCCGCTCCGCGAAGATCCGTCCGGCTCTCCCGGAAGCCATCCCTTGATCACCGGAATACTCCTCGCAGCCGGTGCGGGAACGCGGTTCGGCGGCGGAAAGCTGCGTCACCCGTTCGGGCCGGAGGGTGTGCCGCTTGCCATCGCTTCCCTGCGAACGCTGCGCTCGGTGCTGCCTGTGGTGCAGGTGGTCGTCCGGCCTGGCGAACCCGAACTGCAGAAGCTCTTCGCCGACGAGAACGTTCCCGTGACGATCTGCGAACGCGCGGTGGATGGCATGGGGTACAGCCTCGCTGCCGCCGTCGCGGTTTCCTCGCCGGACAGCACGGGCTGGATCATCGCGCTGGGAGACATGCCCAGGCTCGCAGCCTCACGCTCGAGTCGGTGAAGCAGGCGCTCGAATCGGGTGCCTCGATCGTGATCCCCACCTCGCGGCCGTCGGGGTCACCCTGTCGGATTCGCCCGCCGCCACGGTGAAGCGCTCCGCTCGCTATCGGGTGATGAAGGTGCTCGCCGCATCGTCGCTGCGAACTCCGCCGATGTCGTGGAACTCCCGGTCGATGATGCCGGCGTGCTGGCAGACGTGGATACCCGGGAAGATCTGCGCCGGCTCGAAGGTTGAGCCGCCTGCGCTCGCTTCTTTGCGTTCGCCCGGCCCGCTTCACGCAAAGCGTCCGCCGCCCCCACGTGACAGCCGACATTCCGTCGATTCCCGACACGACATCTCGCCGTCATCGACCGGTCGTCAAGTGTTCCCGGGTCCAGGGTCTGGGGTCTGGGGTCTGGGGTCTGGGGTCTGGCGTCTGGGGTCTGGGGTCTGGGGTCTAGGGCTTCAGAACGATCGCGTTCAGGTTGCCACCGATGGCGAAGTTGCCGCGAAACTGATTGGACGGGCTGCGCAGTTCCACCAGAGCGCGCCCGCCCACGTTCTGCGCCGCATCGATGTCGAAGGCCCCCGCGCCGAACAGAACGCCTGCCTGCATGCGCAGGTCGCGATACTGGTAGCGGTTACCCGCCACGTACAGCGTGCCGGAGAGCGTGTCGTACTTGGTCTTGCCGCCCCGCACGCCTTCGCTGCGCGGGGTCTGCAGCGCGCGGACCAGATCGACGCCGTCGAGATTGCCCTTGTGCAGGGTGAATCCCACCTGCACCTTGGGCGCGTCGAACAAGGCGGCGAACTTGGGCGCGGTCATCTCGAACTTCCCCTGCGACTGCAGATCGCCCGTGGACGTGGCGCTGCGGGTGAAGGCTTCCATCAGGCCATGCAGATCGACGCGCTCGGTGGTGAACTCGCCCTTCACCGACCAGCCTGAACTCCAGTCGATGTCCGCGTTGGCAGTGAACGATCCCCCGTACATGGTGCCGTCGACGCCCGTGAGCTTGAGGGTGCTGCCACTCACGACCCCCTTGCCGATGATCTCGTTCACAAGGATGCCGGGACCGAACGCCGGCTTCCAGGCTCTGCCGGAGAGGGTGACCTCGAGATCGGATTCGTTCGGGGTCAGTGTGGCCTTGAGCGTGCTGTCCGTGAACCGGATATCGCCCCCCTTGAACGAACCGTCGATTCCCAACAGGAAATCGCCGCTGACGGAAGGCACGTCGACCCCCTGCAGGGCGATCTTTCCGTTCTTGAGCGAAATGCGCCTGAACTCGACCACGCTCTGACCTTCAGGGCGCTGGAACCAACCCACGATGCGGGGCAGCGCCTCGGCGGACGTGGTGGCATCCTGCGCCTCCAGTCGCTTGATGCGCACGCGGTCTTCGAACAGCGAACCGATCTCCGGCGACATCCGGATGGTGCCCACGCGGATGTCGAGCTGCTTGCCGATCTTCACGTCGTCGAGCTTGATCTCCGGACTGGGAAACAGGGCAACGTGCAGTTCGCCGATCGCCACGGGTTCGCCCAGTCGCTGGGACGCGATGCGCTCTATCGACGGCGTGTAGAAGGACATGGGCAGCAGGTGCAGACCACCGGCGACGAGGGCGAGGACGACCAGCACCCCCAGGAGGTGAGGCTGGAAACGCTTCCAGCCTGAGCGCCGCCGCGCGTCCAGCAGCGCCTTGCGTGCCGCCTTCTGGCGGTCCCGCTCTTCCTGCTCCGCGCGTTGCTTGGCCAGCGCCTGTTCGCGCTGGACCCGCTCCGCCTCCAGGCGGGCGAACTCCGCCCGCTTGCGCGCATCTTCCTCGCGCTGCTTGCGCTCCTCCTTCTCCTGCGCCTTGCGCTCGTGCTCCATCTGATTGCGCTTCTGCGCTTCTTCGAGCGCGGCCCGCGTCGCCTGCTCCTGCGCACGCCGCGTGGCATCCGCCATGGCACGGGCCTCCGCATCGGCTCGCTCCGCAGCCTCGCGTTCGGCCTGCTCCACGGCCTTGCGCGCTTCTTCCTCCAGCATGTTGCGCCGTTCGATCGCCTCGAGATCGCGGCGAAGTTCGTCTTCCTGCAGATCGAGCGCCGAGCGGGCTTCGTTGCCGCCATCGGCCGAATCCAGCGAAGACAGGTCGATGGGCTCCAGAGGAACCTCGTCCACCGGAGCGTCGCTCTCCTCCGCGACACTCATGTCGGCGGACACCTCCAGTTCCTCGGAAACCTCCATTCCGGGCAACGACACCTCGACTTCCTCGGCTGCCTCTGCCGGCGGCAGCTCACCCCCGGGTTCTGCCGGCATCTCCAGTTCGGCCAGCAGGAGCCGGGAAATCTCGTCGCGCTTCCGCGCTTCCTCGTCATCGAGCGGCTCTTCCGATCCGGCGGCCAGCGAGAGGGCAGGTGCTGCCGCCGCCACCAGGGCGGCAGCGGCTTCCGCCTGCTCATGCGCCCGCTGTTCCGCCTCTTCCCTGGAGCGCCTTTCTTCCGCTGCCTTCAGGCGCGCAGCCTCTTCCTCTTTCTCGCGAGCCTGCACCGCTTCGCGCTCGGCCCGCTCGCGCGCCTCGGACTCTTCGGCCCGCACACGCTCTTCCGCAGCCTGCCGCTCCCTGCGTTCCTCCTCCTCGCGCCGCTCGGCCGCCTCGCGCTCGGCCTGCTCACGCGCCCTGGCCGCCGCCTCGCGGACACGAGCTTCCTCGGCCTCCCGCTCCTGAGCTTCCCTTTCCTCGCGTGCGCGGCGCTCGCTCGCCTCGCGCTCCGCCTGTTCGCGCCGTGCCCGCTCTTCCTGCTGGCGCTGCAATTCCGCCTCGGCGGCAAGCCGCTCTTCCTCCTCGCGGCGCGCGCGGTTCGCTTCTTCCTCGCGCCGCCGGTCGAGTTCCTGCTGACGCAGCCGCTCTTCCTCCTCGCGTCGCCGGGCGTCGTCTTCCTGGCGCCGGCGGTCGTCTTCCTCGCGGCGCTTGAGCTCCTCCTCCAGCTTGATGCGCAGCGCCTGCTCTTCCTTGCGCTCCGCCTCGATCTCCGCGCGGGCCGTCTGCTCGGCGGCAAGTCTCGCCTGCTGCTGCTCTTCGCGCGCCTGGCGTTCCTGCACCTCGCCCTGCCGCCGGGCTTCCTCCTCGTGCCGGCGGCGGTCTTCTTCCGCGCGGCGGCGGTCTTCTTCCTCCCGCCGGCGATCCTCGTCCTCGCGCCGCCGCTGTTCTTCCTCGCGCCGCTTCCTCGCTTCCTCTTCCAGCCGGCGCCGATCTTCCTCTTCGCGCCGGCGCAGTTCCTCTTCCAGGCGGCGGCGTTCCTCCGCTTCGCGCTGTCGCTGCTCCTCGAGGGCCTGCTGCCGCTTTTCTTCCTCTTCCTGCCGGCGGCGCTCCTCTTCCTCGCGCCGCTTGCGTTCTTCCAGTTCGCGCGCGAGGCGCTCCTCGAGTTCGCGCCTGACGCGTTCCTCTTCCTGGCGCCTCCGCTGCTCTTCCTCTTCACGCCTCCGCCGCTCCTCCTCCTCGGCGGCACGGCGAGCCTGCTCTTCCTCTTCCCTGCGGCGGCGTTCCTCTTCCTCGCGCCGCTGCCTTTCTTCCTCTTCGCGCCTCCGCGCTTCCTCGGCCTCCTGCCGCAAACGCTCGCGTTCTTCAGCCAGGCGGCGTTCCGCTTCTTCACGCGCCTGCCGCTCGGCTTCCTCGCGGACGCGCCTGGCCTCCTCTTCAAGGCGCACGCGCATTTCTTCCCGCGCACGGATCTCCGCTTCCTCCCGCGCCCGCCTTGCCTCTTCCTCTATCCGGCGCTGGGCTTCCTCGCGAGCGGCACGCTCGGCCTCCTCCCGGGCCCGCCGGGTTTCCTCCTCGATCTTGCGCTGGGCTTCCTCGCGCACGAGGCGCTCGGCTTCCTCCCGCACGCGCCGCGTCTCTTCCTCCAGCTTTCGCTGCGCCTCCTCGCGCACGATCCGCTCGGCTTCCTCCCGCGCCTTCCGCGCCTCCTCCTCCAGCTTCCGCTGGGCTTCCTCGCGCAGGCGCCTCTCCGTTTCCTCCACCTTGCGCTGGGCTTCCTCGCGCGCAAGACGCTCGGCCTCTTCCTTCAGCCGCCGGGTCTCTTCCTCGATCTTGCGCTGCGCTTCCTCGCGCGCATTGCGTTCGGCTTCCTCCCGGACGCGGCGCGCTTCCTCTTCCAGCTTGCGTTGCGCGTCCTCTCTGGCCTGCCGCTCGGCTTCCTCGCGCACGCGGCGCTTCTCTTCCTCTAGCCTGCGCTGCACCTCTTCGCGGGCATTGCGCTCGGCGACGGCCTTGGCCTTCTTCGCCTCTTCCTCGAGCCGCTTGCGCTCCTCCTCGAGCTTCTGACGCTCCCCTTCGAGGCGCTTCTTCGCCTCCTGCGCAATCCGGGCGCGCCGCTCGGCATCTTCACGGGCGAGTTGTTGAGCCTCGATGCGTGCGCTGGTCTCCTCAGCCAGTTTGGCCCGCAGATCGGCTTCCTGCTTCTCCTTGGCGGCCGCGAGTGCCCGCGCGCGCTGCTCCAGTTCGGCGATCTGCCGGCCCTCCACCTCCGCCTTCTGCTGCTGCTCCGCAGCTTCGCGGGCCTTCTGCTCGGCGTCCTGGCGCTGGCGCGCCATCCGCTCCTCGGAGGCCTTGCGTTCGGCGGCGTCGCGCGCCCGCTTTTCGGTTTCGGCGTTGGAATAGACGTTCGCGCGCCCCTGCCGGGAAGCGTTCGTGAAACTGGTGAAGTCGAGATCGTCCGCGTAGTCCAGCCCCGGTGACGGCGCCGCTTCGGCGCGCGGGGACGCGATGATCTCCTTGATGAAGCCCAGGTCCGACAGCTGTCGCAACTGGACGACGAGATCACGTTCGGAAATGGGAGCGAGCTTTTCCTGCAGCTCGACGTAGGTGGAACGCCCATCGATGAGCGTCAGGAGGCGATGCAGGTCCTGGACAGTGCTCGCGACCGGTTCTTGACCTCCATGAGCCCCTTACCGGTCTTCGCGAAAAGAGTCGACTTGTCCATGCGCTCCTTGCTGCCTGTTCGTCCGGCGCGGGCATGCCGCAGCCGGGGGGCTTGCCGTACCCCATGGTCCGGCCCGACCTCGCCGGATTATATGGCCCGCCGCCGCCCGCGCCATGGTGCGGACGGCGGTGGTCTCCCTCTGTCAGTCGATCGCCTTGACGATGTCCTCGATGACCTTCTTGGCGTCACCGAACACCATCATCGTCTTGTCCAGGTAGAACAGCGGATTGTCGAGGCCCGCGTAGCCCGCCGCCATGGAACGCTTGTTGACGATCACGGTGCGCGCCTTGTGCGCCTCGAGGATGGGCATGCCGTAGATCGGGCTGCCCTTCTCGTGCGCGAGCGGGTTCACGACGTCGTTCGCGCCAAGGATCAGAACCACGTCCGTGGTGCCGAAATCGCTGTTGATGTCTTCCATCTCCAGCACCTGGTCGTAAGGAATCTCCGCTTCCGCGAGCAGCACGTTCATGTGGCCGGGCATCCGTCCCGCCACCGGATGGATGGCGTAACGCACCTGCACGCCCTTGGCCGTGAGCTTGGCCGCCATCTCCTTCACCGCGTGCTGCGCCCGCGCCACCGCAAGACCATAGCCGGGAACGATGATCACGCTGTCCGCGTTGCCCATGAGGAATGCGGCGTCGTCGGCACTGCCCGACTTGACCGACTTCTGCGGGCCGCCGCCCGTCACCGCTCCGCCTTCGCCGCCGAAACCGCCCAGGATCACGTTGAAGAACGACCGGTTCATCGCCTTGCACATGATGTAGGACAGGATGGCGCCGGACGATCCGACCAGCGAGCCGGCGATGATCAGCATGGGGTTGTTGAGCGAGAAACCGATGCCCGCGGCCGCCCAGCCCGAGTACGAGTTGAGCATGGACACCACGACCGGCATGTCCGCTCCACCGATGGGAATGATGATCAGCACGCCGATCACGAAACTCAGGAGCAGCATGAGGAAGAACGCACCCCAGTTCCCGGTGAACATGAAACCCAGCCCCAGAACGAGGAGTGCGATACCCAGCAGCAGGTTGAGCAGGTGCTGGCCCTTGAAGACGACCGGCGCGCCCTGGAACAGACGGAACTTGTACTTGCCCGACAGCTTGCCGAACGCGATCACGGAACCGCTGAAGGTGATCGCGCCGATGGCCGCCCCCAGGAACAGCTCGAGCCGGTTGCCGGTGGGAATCGGGGTGTCCCTCGCCGTGATGCCGAAGGCGTGGGGCTCGGCCACCGCGGCCACCGCGATGAACACGGCCGCCAGACCGATCATGCTGTGCATGAAAGCCACCAGTTCCGGCATCTTGGTCATCTCGACACGCTTGGCCATCACGGTGCCCACGGCTCCGCCGACCAGCAGACCGAGCAGCACATAGCCGATGCCGGTGGCGGGCGATGCGCTCAGCTTGACGATGAGTCCCACGGTGGTGAGCACCGCGATGGTCATGCCGGCCATGCCGAAGCCGTTGCCGATCCGCGAGGTCGTCGGGTGGGACAGACCCTTGAGCGCCTGGATGAAGCAGATGGACGCCACGAGGTACAGCAGTGTGACGAGATTCATGCTCATCGTGCGCTCTCCCGGGACTGGGACGTGCTTTCGCAGTTCATGTGCAGGCCGTTCACTTGTGACCTCCCGCGGCGGGCCGGTCCTTCTTCTTGAACATCTCCAGCATGCGGCGCGTCACGAGGAATCCGCCGAATACGTTGACCGCCGCGAGCGCGACCGCGAGCACGCCCATGGTCTTGCCCAGACCGCCCTCCGTGAGCGCGGCCGCGAGCATGGCACCGACGATCACGATCGCGGAGATGGCATTGGTCACCGACATGAGCGGTGTGTGCAGCGCCGGCGTGACGTTCCAGACCACGTGGTAGCCGACGTAGATCGCCAGCACGAAGATGATCAGGTTGATGATGGTGGGGTTCAGGGTTTCCATGGAGGAGCTCCGGGGCGTGGGCCGGCGGTGATCACGTGCGGACGAGTTCGCCGCCGATGCACGCGAGCGTGCCGGCGACGACTTCGTCCTCGCGATTGAGATTGAAGGGACCGGTCTTGGCATCGAGCATGAGCGCGAGGAAGTTGTGGAGGTTGCGGGCGTAGAGCGCGCTGGAGTCCGCAGGCACCGTCGCGGGAAGGTTGGCGATGCCGACCAGATGGACGCCGTGCTTGACGACCGTCCTGTCCAGTTCGGACAGCGGACAGTTGCCGCCCTGTTCCACCGCCATGTCGACGATGACGGAACCGGGCCGCATGCTCTTCACCATGTCTTCGGTGACCAGCACCGGCGCGGGCCGGCCGGGAATGAGCGCGGTGGTGACGACGATGTCCGCCTGCTTGATGCGCTCGGCCACCAGGGCCGCCTGACGCTTGCGGTAGTCGTCGCCCATGTCCCGGGCGTAACCGCCCTGGCCCTTGGCGAGTTCCTTCTCCGCGTCGGTGAGCGGCACCTCGATGAACTTGGCCCCGAGCGACTCGACCTGTTCCTTGGTCTCCGGCCGCACGTCCGTGGCTTCCACCACCGCCCCCAGCCGCTTGGCCGTGGCAATGGCCTGCAACCCCGCGACGCCGACCCCCATGATGATCACTCGTGCCGCCTTGATCGTGCCGGCCGCCGTCATGAGCATGGGCATCATGCGCCCGTAGGTGTTGGCGGCGATCATCACCGCCTTGTATCCGGCGATGTTGGCCTGCGACGAGAGCACGTCCATGCTCTGGGCACGGGAGATGCGGGGCAGCCATTCCATGGCGAACGCGGTGACGCCTCGCGCGGCGATGGCCTGCAGACCTTCGGCGCGGTAGGGCGCAAGGAGCCCCACCAGCATCTGGTCGCGGCGCATCTGCTCGAGTTCCGAGGGTTCGGGGCCGCGCACCTTCAGCACCAGATCGGCACTGCCGTACACGTCCACCGCGGAGGAGACGATGGTGGCGCCCGCCGCGACATAGTCGGCGTCCTGGTAGGACGACGCCAGGCCGGCCCCTGCCTGGACCAGAACCTTGTGATGACCGCCCTGAGCGTACTTCTTGACGGTTTCGGGGGTGGCGGCGACCCTTGTCTCGCCGGTGCGGATCTCTGCGGGAATACCTATCTGCATCCCTGATGAACCTCCTTCGACGGGAATTCCGGACTGCCCTTCCGGTGCCGGTCATTGCGAGATCGGCGGAATGTCATTGAACTGGGCAGGCCAAAAAAACGACGCATTATAGGTGCGGGTACGTTCCGTGACCACCAACCGTGCGCCGCGCCGGACGCCAGCGGTTCGCATCGTGCAGGTTCTCGAGGCGTCGCGCCAGCACGTTCCGTTCGGCGATAATCGCGGTCCAGCCCATGAGCATCATCCAACGCCTTCCCGACCTGCTCGTCAACCAGATCGCCGCCGGCGAGGTCGTCGAACGCCCTGCCGCCGCGCTCAAGGAGCTGCTCGAGAACAGCATCGACGCCGGTGCGTCCGAGATCGTTGTGGCACTTCGCGAGGGCGGGGTCCGCCAGATCCGCGTGCAGGACGACGGTGGCGGGATGACGCGGGAAGACCTTCCTCTGGCCGTCGCCCGTCACGCGACGAGCAAGATCGCTTCGCTGGAGGATCTTCAGGCCGTCCGGACGCTGGGCTTCCGTGGCGAGGCCCTGGCCAGCATCGCCTCGGTGTCGCAGTTCTCGCTGACGAGCCGCGGAGCCGGCGAGCGCCACGGGTGGAGCATGGACGTGCACGGGGGAACGGTCGGCGAGATCGAGCCCGCGCAGTGCGACCGCGGCACGGTCGTGGACGTGCTGGACCTCTTCTTCAACACGCCCGCGCGGCGCAAGTTCCTGCGCACGGAGGCCACGGAGTTCGCTCACTGCGAGGAAGCCGTCCAGCGCGCGGCGCTTGCCCGGCCCGACGTCGGATTCCGCCTCACCCACAACGGCCGTCTGGTGCTGCGCGTGCCGCCGCAGGACGCCCGGGCCCGCACGAGCGCCGTGCTCGGCGAGGCTTTCATGCAGGCCTGCGTGCATTTCGAGGAATCCGCCGCAGGACTTCGCATCCATGGCTTCCTGGGGTTGCCGACCGCAGCCCGCAGCGCGAGGGACGCCCAGTACTTCTTCGTCAACGGCCGCTTCGTCCGCGACCGCCTGCTTGCGCACGCGGTGCGCGAGGCCTATCGCGACGTACTGCACAACGATCGCCACCCGGCTTTCGTCGTTTTCCTCGAAGTGCCGGCAGACAGCGTCGACGTGAACGTACACCCGACCAAGACGGAAGTGCGCTTCCGCGACAGCCGGGCGATTCATCCCTTCGTCCGCCACGCGCTGCAGAAGGCGCTGGCGCGGCCCGGGCCCGAAACCGCCGCTGCCATCGAGTCCGCTCACTGGGCCGCCACCGCTGATTCGCTCGCCACCGCTCCTGCCACCCATTTGGCGCGGCAGGATCCCATCCCCCTCGGCACGGCCGAGCCGCTCGCCTTCTACGACGCGCTGTTCGGACGGCGGGAGCCTGCGCCCTCCGAGTCGTTCTCATCGACGCCGTTCGCGGGGTCCGTCCCACGGCTCGCGGACGGGAGGAGCGGTTCCGGCGAGTCGCCGCCGCTGGGGTTCGCGCTGGCCCAGCTCGCGGGTGTGTACGTCCTCGCGCAGAATTCGCAAGGCCTCATCATCGTCGACATGCACGCGGCGCACGAACGGATCGTGTACGAACGCCTCAAGTCAGCGCTGGACAAGGCCACCATTCCCACCCAGCAACTGCTCATTCCGGCCACCCTGCTCGCCACCTCGCTCGAAGTCGCGACCGTGGAGGAGCACGGCACCCTGCTGGAGCAGCTGGGATTCGAGATGGCGGTATCGTCGCCCACCAGCATCGTCGTCCGCTCCATACCCTGGCTGCTCCGCGATGCGGACCCCGCCGTGCTCGCCCGCGACACGCTGCGCGAGATCGGCGAAGTGGGCGCGAGTCACGTGCTCACCGGAAAGCGCGACGAGATGCTGGCGACGCTCGCGTGCCACGGCGCGGTGCGCGCGAACCGTTCGCTGACGCTTGCGGAAATGAATGCGCTGCTGCGGGAGATGGAGGAGACGGAGCGTTCCGGGCAGTGCAACCACGGCCGGCCGACCTGGCAGCAGATGTCGATGGCGGATCTCGACCGCCTGTTCATGCGTGGGCGCTGAGGCCTTCCCCCTGCTGGAGCCAGCCGTCCTGGACACTCCCACCGGTCGCGAAGTGGCACGCGAGACCCGTCCCGACGCCATTCTGTTGATGGGTCCCACGGCGAGCGGCAAGACCCGCGTCGCGCTGTCGCTGGCACGGCATCTTCCGGTGGAGATCGTCAGCGTCGATTCGGCACTCGTCTACCGTGACATGGACATCGGCACGGCGAAGCCCGACGCCGCGATGCAGCGGCGTGTGGAGCATCACCTCATCGACATCATCGATCCCACCGAGAGTTACTCGGCCGCCCGATTCGCCGAGGACGGATGGGCGCTGGTGGAGCAGATCCGCGGAAGAGGCCGGATACCGCTGCTGGTCGGCGGCACGATGCTCTACTTCAAGGCGTTCCGCGAAGGGCTTGCCGAGCTTCCGCCAGCCGATCCCGACACGCGGCGCGTCATCGACGCCATGGCGGCAGAACTGGGCTGGCCGGCGCTGCATCAGACCCTGCATTCGCTCGATCCCGTCACTGCAGCACGCCTGGAACCGACCGATGCGCAGCGCATCCAGCGGGCGCTCGAAGTGTGCTACGTCACGGGCGAGCCCATGTCCAGGCTGCTCTCGGAAGGACGCTCGGCGCCGCCCCCCTCGACATTCGTGGCCGTTGCGCTCGAACCTTCGGACCGTTCGGTGCTGCACCAGCGCATCGCCGCCCGGTTCGAGGAGATGCTCGAACTGGGTCTGATCGGCGAGGTGGAGCGGCTGAGAAGGCGCTATCCCCTCACGCCCGAGATGCCCTCCATGCGCTGCGTGGGATACCGGCAGGCGTGGCAGTACCTCGACGGGGAGTTCGGCTTGAATCGCCTCAGAGAGACTGCGATCGCCGCGACTCGTCAGTTGGCCAAACGTCAGCTCACGTGGTTGCGGGCAACCGGAGACGTCGACCGCATCGACTGCCTGCGGGACGACCTGGAGGCGTGCGTGCTGGACCGGATCGGCGCACGCTTCGGCGTGACGTGACGGCCTGCCGCCGCAAGCCGTCACGCGAGCGCGTTACTGGCCGCTCAGAGAGTCCGCACCGGCCTTGGCGATCTGTCCGTCCTGCTGCGACGTGACGCCGGAGACGCCGATGGCCCCCACGATCTGACCGTTGAAGACCAGAGGAAGTCCGCCTTCGAGGGTCAATGCCTGATCGAGCGAGAGTATCGCCGTGCGCCCGCCGGCGATGGCATCCTCGAACACCTTGGTGGACCGCTTGAAGGCGGAGGACGTGCGGGCCTTGCGGATCGCGACGTCCACACTGCCGTACTGGGCGCCGTCCATGCGCTGCAGATAGAGAAGCTGGCCGCCTTCGTCCACGATGGTGATCACTACGTTCCACTTGTTCTTGACAGCCTCCGCCTCCGCCGCCGCCGCGACCTTCTTCACGGCCTCGAGGGACAGCGCCTTCTTGTCGATCATCTGGGCAGACACTCCGCCGGCGACGGCGGAAATGGCAAGAGCGAGGCAGGCGCAGCAAAGGGCACGCAGGGCTTTCATGGAACTCTCCTCCTATGGAATGGCGCGGACACCGGGACCCGGGCGCGGCTGGCAGACAACGGTCGGACAGACGAGGCAGGTCCGCGAACGGATGAACCTCATGGAACCGTCGAATCAGCCCGAACGATACTCCGCCCGAGCGACTGCCATCAATCCGACGAAGATGTCACCGTGGCCGCGAGCGTGCCCGCGGAGAGCTTGATGTCGATGCCATCACCGGCGGAAACGGTTGCCGCATCGCTCACGATGCGGCCGGCAGAGTCGCGAACAATCGCGTAGCCGCGCTCCAGCACCGCGTCGGGATCCAGGTGCCTCAACGCGCCGGAGAGCCGGTCGAGCACCGCCGTCCTGGACACGACGGACTGCCGCATGGCCCGGTCGAGTCCCGCACCGAGCATCGCCACGGATGCAGCCCGGCTCACGGTGGACGGCCTCGCGGCCATCAGCCTTCGCTCGGCGGTCGAGAGGCGCCAATTCCGTTGAACGTTCTCCGAGGCATGCGCACGCTGGAAGCGCTCGCCCAGGTGCAGCAGGAGCGCGGCATTCATGGCGAGACGCTCGCCGGGATGGCGCAGGCGTGCCGCGGCCGCATCGGTACGCTGCATGCGCCGTTCGAGCCCTCGCACGGCCGAGCGGTCGAGCGCCTGGCCAAGATGGCCCAGCCGGTGCGCGATGTCCACGCGGTCCGGCACGGCCGCCACCGCGGCGGCCGTCGGTGTCGGTGCACGCCGGTCCGCGACGAAATCGATGATCGTGACATCCGTCTCGTGCCCGACTCCGCTCACCACGGGCATGGCGCTGCGGAACACCGCACGCGCGACGGCTTCTTCATTGAAGGCCCAGAGATCCTCCAGGGATCCGCCGCCCCGGCACACGATCAGAACGTCCACCTCGCCCCGTGCGGAGGCGGCATCGATGGCCTCGGCGATCTGCCGGGCGGATCCGTCGCCCTGGACCGGGGCCGGATAGAGCACGACCCGGGCCGCCGGCCAACGACGCCGCAGCGTCGTCAGTACGTCCCGCAAGGCCGCAGCCTGGGGGGACGTCACGATTCCGACAGCACGTGGCAGACGAGGCAGTTCCCGTTTCCGTGATTCGTCGAACAATCCCTCGTTCTGAAGCCTGGACTTCAGCCGTTCATACGCCTCGAAGAGCGCCCCCAGGCCGGCCTTGCGGACGAAGTCGACGTTGAGCTGGAAATCGCCACGCGGCTCATAGAGCGTGGGTGTCGCGCGCAGTTCCACCTTCTGTCCGTTGGCCGGAAGCCAGTCGAGCAACTGCGCGCGCTGGCGAAACATCACGCAGCGCAGCTGGGCCTGTTCGTCCTTGAGGGAGAAATAGCAGTGGCCGGATGCGGCCCGCGTGAAGTTGGAGATCTCGCCACTCACCCAGGCGAGCGGCATTGCGGACTCCACCACTTCGCGCGCCATTGCCGCGAACTGGGATACGGTGAGCACGCCGGCGCCGATCATGGGAAGGCCGGGGCCGCAGGAATGCAGTGCAACCCCGATGTCATTCCCCCTCCGGAATCGGCTCCGCACGCTGTTGCCGATCCGCAACAGCAGACGATCTTTTGCAACTGGATCACGCAATCGTGTCCGTCACGGGCTGGAATCACACAAGTCACTGAATTCTCGAAGATAGTCTCGTGAACAAAATTTGAGCGCGGCAACAAAACTCCTTTCCGGCGCATTACTTAGGCAGCATTTCGACAACCTGTGCACAGCGTTATCCACAGCGCCTGTGGAAAAAAACTTCACGCAACCCGATGGCATACATCATCAAGATGCTCCGATAACGCCCTGCGCCTTCGATCATTTCCCTGGTGGCGCCGCCCACTCGACTCGCCCCCGCCGACGCGCCGCACTGATCGGGCGGGTCGCACTTCCCATCGAACATCGTCAACGGCCAGGCGCGCATCGTCCTTCCTGTTGCGACGCCAGATCGTGCGGAACTCCCACGCGCAACAAAGGTGCAGCAGGGACGGCGCCCAAGGGCTGACGCTGCATCCGGATTGCGCGATGCTGCCATGCGATGGAACGGATCGGCCATGGGCCTCTTCCGGGACACACCTTTCCCGTCGCGAACGCAGATCCATGATGACGCCATTTCGAGTTGCGCCAGACTGACACCCAGGCTAGAGTCTGCGGATTTGCACCGGGGAGTTCCATTCGTGCTTGCGATCATCGAGGCAGCCGGCTGGCCCATCTGGCCCATCATCGCAGCGTCCGTCATCGCACTGGGCATCATCGGTGAGCGCCTGTGGAGCCTGCGCGCCGCCTGCGTCACCCCCAAGGGGCTGCTGGAACAGACTGCGGAAGAATACCGGACCCGCGGCGTATCGCAGGAAATGCTCGACCGGCTGTCGAACCAGTCCGTGCTCGGACGAGTCTTCGCGGCGGGACTGCGCAACGAGAAAAGCTCGCGGGAAGTGGTCAAGGAGTCCATCGAGGAAGCCGGCCGTGCCGCCGCGCACGAACTGGGCCGATTCCTCTCCGGCCTGGGCACCATTGCATCGATCGCACCCATCATGGGTCTGCTGGGCACGGTGATCGGCATGATCGAGATCTTCGGTTCGCAGGGGCCGACGGGCACCACACCCACGCAACTCGCCCACGGCATCTCGGTCGCCCTTTACAACACCGCGTTCGGCCTGATCGTGGCGATCCCCAGCATGATCTTCTACCGGTACTTCCGGAACAAGGTGGATTCGGCCGTGGTGGAGATGGAACAGCAGGCCGTCAAGCTCGTCGAGATCATCCACGGCGACCGCCGATGAATTTCCGCCGTGGAACGACGCGTGAGGAGCCGGAGATGAACCTCATCCCGCTCATCGACGTGCTGCTGGTGATCCTGATCTTTCTCATGGTCACCACGACCTACTCGAAGTACGCGGAACTGCAGATCAACCTGCCTTCGGCCGATGCCCCGCAGGCTGCGGAACGGCCGAAGCAGATCGACGTGGCTGTCACGACCAACGGACGTTACGTCGTCAATCGCACCCCCGTCGTCTTCACGAGCGCCGATGCGTTCGGCAACGAGCTGAAGCGTGCGGCCGGTTCCAATCCCGACCCCATGGTCGTCATCAACGCCGACGCGAACGCCACCCATCAGTCGGTGATCAACGTGCTCGAAGCCGCGCGGCTCGCCGGCTTCGGCCGCGTGACCTTCTCCACGCAGTCGCCTCCGAAAAAGAAGTGACGGTGACCGCTTCGCAGGAGTGCCGGCACCGAGAAGTCTGGCACCCGCGGGGCGTGCCTGGAGTCGCTGACGGCCGTTCGCCGTCGGCTCTGACGGATCGCCGCCCATGAAGGCAGCGCCTGCCTTCTGGAACAGTCTGGGCCCGCTCGCGCTGGCGCTGCTGCCTCTGGCCAGTCTGTACGCATTGGTGATGGAAGGGCGCCGCGAGCTTTATCTGCGGGGTTGGAAGAAGACCCTCCGGCTGCCGGTCCCGGTCGTCGTGGTGGGCAACATCACGGTGGGCGGAACCGGAAAGACGCCGCTCATCGTGTGGCTCGCTCATGGACTCGCCCGGCGCGGATACCGGCCCGGCATCGTGACCCGCGGTTACGGCGGCAGCGGGAAGGGCGAATCGGAGGTCCGGCCGGACAGCGACCCTGGGGACGCAGGCGACGAGACAGTCCTTCTGGCTCGCCGCAGTGGCTGCCCGGTGTGGCGGGGGGCGGACCGGGTGGCGGCGGGCCGGGCACTGCTGGCCGCCCACCCGGAATGCGACTGCATCCTGAGCGATGACGGCCTGCAGCACTACCGTCTCGCGAGGCGTGTGGAGATCGCCGTGGTGGATGGCGCGAGAGGATTCGGCAATCGACTTCCGCTGCCCGCCGGGCCGCTGCGCGAGCCGGTGGACCGCCTCGAACAGGTGGACGCCGTCGTCATCAACGGTCCGGGCGAGGTGCCGGTGCCGGCGGGATTCGCCATGAGGCTTTCGGGGGAGAAGCTCGTCAACATGGTGCAGGGGCATCGCGTGCGCGACCTCGCGGCCAAGGCCGGAACGAAGGTTCATGCGGTCGCGGGCATCGGCAATCCGGACCGCTTCTTTCGTACCCTCAGGGCTGCGGGACTCGAGGTGACGGAGCATGCGTTTCCCGACCATCACCGTTTCACCCCGGCAGACCTCGATTTCGGCGACGACCTGCCGGTGATCATGACGGAGAAGGATGCCGTCAAGTGCTTCGGGTTCGCTGCCGAACGCTGGTGGTACCTGCCGGTGGCGGCGAGCGCCGATCCCGCGCTGCTGGACGTCGTGACCACACGCCTGGGTGCCCCCAGGACATTGCCGGCCCGCTAGTCCCAGCCTGCCGTCGTAGAATCGCCGCTTGCGGACGACATTCCGCAGCCCACCCTCACCTCCGCTGCGAGCCTGTACATGGCCCTCGATGCAAAGATTCTCGAAATCCTGGTCGATCCGCTGACCAAGGCGCCGCTTCTGTATGACCGTGACCACGCCGAACTCATCTCGATCGAAAGCGCCCTCGCCTACCCCGTCCGCGACGACATTCCGGTGATGATCGAGGAGGAAGCGCGAAAGCTGAGCGTCGACGAGGTCGACGCCTGGCGGAAGAGAAAGGGCTGAACGCCGGACAATGACCCGCGCCACGGTGGGTCCGGGGTTGCCGGGCCCAGGGCCCAGGCTCTAGGGTCCAGGGTCCATCCCCATCGCGCATCGCTTATCCCCCATCGCCATGTTTCACGCCGTCATCCCCGCCCGATTCGCATCGACCCGCCTTCCCGGAAAGCCCCTGGCCGACATCGCCGGCAAGCCGATGATCGTCCGTGTCGCGGAACGCGCGGCATCGAGCGGCGCAGGCGAAGTCTGGGTGGCGACCGACCACGAAGGAGTGGCACGGGCGGTTCGCGATCACGGTCACCAGGTGACGATGACTCGCGATGACCACCCCACCGGAACCGACCGCATCGCGGAGGTCGTGGTGCAGCGAGGCTGGAGCGACGACACGATCGTCGTCAACGTTCAGGGCGATGAACCGCGCATCGCCCCCGAATTGATCCGCGAGGTGGCAAGGCGCCTCGAGGAAAACCCGCAGGCATCCATTGCCACGGCATGCCATCCCCTCGAGTCCGACTCGGACCTGTTCGATCCAAACGTCGTCAAGGTCGTGATGGACCGCCACGGCAACGCCCTGTACTTCAGCCGCGCCACGATTCCCTATGCGCGCGACTGGTTCAAGGATCACCACACGATCGCTCCGGGGCTGCCCGCCTACCGTCACATCGGCATCTACGCCTACCGCTGCGCCTTCCTCCGCGCCTATGCCTCTCTGGAGCCGGCTCCCGTCGAACGATTCGAGGCGCTCGAACAGTTGCGGGCGCTCTGGCACGGCTACCGCATCACGGTCGCGGTCACCGAGCACGCGCCGGAAGCGGGCGTGGACACTCCTGCCGACCTCGAACGGGTCCGCGCACTCTACTCGGGGACGGCAGCGCGCTGACCCTATAATCCGGCCCTCGCGCGCGGTCGGACCGGTCGCCGCCCCTCTCATCAACACGTCACGGAAGGGAAGTCATGCGATTGATCCTGTTGGGCGCGCCCGGCGCGGGCAAGGGAACCCAGGCCGCTTTCATCGTCGAGAAGTTCGGCATTCCCCAGATCTCCACCGGCGACATGCTGCGTGCCGCCGTGAAGGCCGGCACGCCGCTCGGCGTCGAGGCGAAGAAGCACATGGATTCGGGCGGCCTCGTACCCGACGACGTGATCATCGGGCTGGTGCAGGAGCGCATCAAGCAGCCGGACTGCGCCAAGGGTTTCCTGTTCGACGGATTTCCACGCACGATTCCCCAGGCAGAAGCCATGAAGACCGCGGGCGTGATGCTGGACCACGTGATCGAGATCGACGTCGAGGACGCGGAGATCATCAAGCGGATGTCCGGCCGGCGCGTTCACCTGGCCTCGGGACGCACGTATCACGTGGTGTTCAATCCCCCCAAGGTGGCCGGCAAGGACGACGCGACGGGCGAGGACCTCGTCCAGCGCGCCGACGACAACGAGGACGTGGTTCGCAAGCGCCTCGAGGTCTATCACAGCCAGACGCGTCCGCTGGTGGACTACTACCTCGGCTGGGCGAAGAGCGGCGCCCCCGGAGCGCCGCGCTACGCGCGGATCGCCGGCGTGGGGTCGGTGGAGCAGATCCGCGACAAGGTCTTCGCCGCCCTCTCCTGAACCGGCAGCCCGGCCGTGCGCCCCCGCAATGCACTGTACGCGCAGGCCGGGGGCGTGACCGCCGTCATCAACGTCTCCGCGGCGGCGGTCATCGACGAATGCCGCCGCCACCCCGACCGCATCCGTACCCTCTACGCGGCACGCAACGGGATTCTGGGTGTGCTGCGGGAAGATCTGGTCGACACGTCCGCGGAATCCGACGAGGCCATCGCCGCGCTCAGGCACACACCCGGCGGCGCCTTCGGTTCCGCACGATTCAGGCTTGGCACGCTGGACGAAGACAGGAAGACGTGGGAACGGTTCGTCGAAGTCTTCCACGCCCACGACATCGGTTACCTCTTCTACAACGGCGGCAACGGTTCGGCTGCAACCGCTCTGCAGCTCTCCACCCTCGGCCAGACGCTGGGCTACCCGCTCACCTGCGTTCACGTTCCCAAGACGGTCGACAACGACATCCTCGACACCGACTGCGCGCCGGGATTCGGTTCGGCTGCCAAGTATCTCGCCGTGAGCATGCGCGAGGCCGCGGCCGATGTCGCCTCCATGACCGCCACCTCCACCCGCGTCTTCATACTCGAAGCGATGGGCCGTCACGCGGGGTGGATGGTCGCGGCGATGGGATTGGCCGCCGACGAGCACAATCATCCGCCGCACCTGCTGCTGTTCGCGGAGATTCCGTTCGACGAGGAGGAATTCCTCGAACGCGTCGACCGAGCGGTCGGGCGCCACGGTTACTGTGTCGTCGGCGTTTCCGAGGGCCTGCAGACCAGGGATGGACGTTTCCTGTCCGAGATCCGTCCCGAACACGCAGGACGCAACGAGCAGTTGGGCGGCGTCGCACCCAGGCTCGCGCAGCTCGTCCACGACCGGCTGAACCTCAAGTGCCACTGGGCGACCGCGGACTACCTGCAGCGCTCCGCCCGCCACATCGCCTCCTCGGTGGACATCGAGCATGCCGATGCCGTCGGCCGCGCCGCGGTCCGGCTCGCGCTGGCCGGCCGCAACGCGACCATGCCGGTGATCGTGCGCGAATCCGACGCCCCGTACCGGTGGTCCGTAGGCGAAGTGGCGCTCGAAGGCATTGCCGCGCGCGAAAAGCGCCTGCCCCGGGACTTCATCACCGAGGACGGCTATCACATCAGCCGGGCGGCACGCACCTACCTCCGGCCGCTCATCCAGGGTGAAGCCTATCCCCCCTATCGGGACGGATTGCCGGTGCACGCGCGGCTCGCACGGGTGCCTGTCGCCCGAAAGCTTGCCCCGTGGATTGCAACGTCCTGAGGCAATCCGGCCAATTTGGGTTGCCGAATGCAAAAAATCATAGTTAAAATCGCGAGTTAATCGTTCGCCCGGACCGGGTTTTCGGCGGCCTCACAAGGGCGCGCTCGAACTCGACGGAGGAATCCGGCCAGGCCGCTCTATCCGAGCCCCGCCTGAAACGAGTCGCTGCACCGCTCGAGTCTTGCGGTCGCCGAGCCAGAACTTCAACGCCTTTCCAGACACTCTTTTTGGGGGACTCATGTCTTCAGGTCTCATCCTTGCGCTGGTATGCGGAGCCGCTGCTGTCGCGTACGGACTGCTGTCAATCCAGTGGATTCTCGCGCGGCCTGCCGGCAACTCGCGCATGCAGGAAATCGCCGGTGCCGTGCAGCAAGGTGCGCAAGCCTATCTGGCACGCCAGTACCGCACCATCGGCATCGTCGGCGTCGTGCTCTTCGTCGTGATCGGATTCGCGCTCGACTGGTCGAGCGCCGTGGGCTTCGCCATCGGTGCCATTCTGTCCGGTGCGGCAGGCTTCATCGGCATGAACGTGTCCGTCCGGGCCAACGTGCGTACGGCACAGGCAGCCACGATCGGCCTCAACGAAGCCCTGGATGTCGCGTTCCGGGGCGGCGCCATTACCGGCATGCTGGTGGTGGGCCTGGGCATGCTGGGCGTTGCCGGCTACTACGGATTCCTGAAGGCTTCCGGCGGCGCCATGAACCTGCGCGAGGTCCTTCATCCCCTGGTGGGACTCGCCTTCGGTTCCTCGCTCATCTCGATCTTCGCGCGTCTGGGCGGCGGCATCTTCACGAAGGGCGCCGACGTCGGTGCCGACCTCGTGGGCAAGGTGGAAGCCGGCATTCCCGAAGACGACCCGCGCAATCCTGCCGTGATCGCGGACAACGTGGGCGACAACGTGGGCGACTGCGCAGGCATGGCGGCCGACCTGTTCGAAACCTATGCCGTGACCATCATCGCCACGATGCTCGTCGGCGCGCTGACATTCGCGTCCATGGGTGACGCCGCGGTCGTCTACCCGCTGGTCCTGGGCGGCGTGTCGATCATCGCTTCGATCGTCGGCTGCTATTTCGTCAAGGCCAAGCCGGGCGGCAAGATCATGAATGCCCTCTACAGGGGGCTTGCGGTGTCGGCGGTCATTTCCCTGATCGCCTTCTTCTTCGTGACCAACTGGATCATGGGCGGCGTCGGCGATGCCACCGGCGGCAAGGTCACGACGATGGCGCTGTTCGGATCGTCCGTCGTCGGCATCGTGCTGACCGCTGCACTGGTGTACATCACGGAGTTCTACACGGGCACGGACTTCAGCCCGGTGAAGCACGTGGCGCAGGCGTCCACGACAGGTCACGCGACGAACATCATCGCCGGCATCGGCGTATCGATGAAGTCCACGGCCTGGCCGGTGATCGCGGTGTGTGTGGCGATTCTCCTCTCTTACTGGCTGGCCGGTCTCTACGGTATCGCCATCGCAGCAACGGCCATGCTCTCCATGGCGGGCATCATCGTGGCCCTCGACGCGTACGGTCCCATCACCGACAACGCGGGCGGCATTGCCGAAATGGCGGAGATGCCCAGCAGCGTTCGCGCGATCACCGATCCTCTGGACGCCGTCGGCAACACGACCAAGGCGGTCACGAAGGGCTACGCGATCGGCTCCGCCGGTCTGGCCGCCCTCGTGCTGTTCGCGGACTACACGCACGCCCTGGAATCGGCGGGCAATGCAACGCTGTTCGACCTGTCCAATCCGAAGGTGATCGTGGGTCTGTTCATCGGCGGCTTGATTCCCTATCTCTTCGGCGCCATGGCGATGGAAGCGGTCGGCCGCGCCGCCGGTTCGGTGGTGGAGGAAGTCCGTCGCCAGTTCCGCGAGATCAAGGGCATCATGGAAGGCAAGGCCAAGCCGGAGTACGGCCGCGCCGTCGACATGCTCACCACGGCGGCGATCAAGGAGATGATGATCCCCTCGCTGCTGCCCGTCCTCGTGCCGATCATCGTCGGCCTGGCGCTGGGCCCCGCCGCGCTCGGTGGTTTGCTCATGGGCACGATCGTGACCGGCCTGTTCGTCGCGATCTCCATGACCACCGGCGGCGGCGCATGGGACAACGCCAAGAAGTACATCGAGGACGGTCATCACGGCGGCAAGGGTTCCGATGCGCACAAGGCTGCCGTGACGGGCGACACCGTGGGCGATCCCTACAAGGACACCGCCGGCCCGGCCGTGAACCCGCTCATCAAGATCATCAACATCGTCGCACTGCTCATCGTGCCGCTCCTGCCCGTTCCCGCGGGTCACGCCGGCAGTGCCGCGTCGCACGACGCAGCGCCTGCCGCGGCGGTGTCCACGGAGGCCGCTCCGGCAGCGCCCGCGGCCGCTCCGGCAGGCGACGCCGCTGCTCAGCCCGCGGCAACCGAGCCGGCCAAGCAGTAAGCCGCTCGCGCACCCGCGCGAGAAACGCTCCCGGACGCCCCGCACATGCGGGGCGTTTTTTTTTGCGCGTTGCCGGCGAGAATCCGGCGAGAAGAAGCGTCTTCCGTCTGTCCTGACGGCTGCCCCCCGAATGTGACGTGCACGCCTCCACGTCTCGCTCCGGGCACCATCGTGTCTCATGCCGACCCCTCAGCGCACCGTACGAGTGCGCCCTGGCGAATCGCCGTCAGCCACCCGTGTTTCTTAATCAATCAGTTAATTTTCATTCCTCACTGGCACAGGCGCTGCTGAATGCACGCTCGCACCGCCTTCGCGGCGGCATCGATTGCAGACCTCAATCAGGGAGCGTCCATGTCACTTTCAAGACTCGTCATCCGATTCTTCGTCGCGCTGTTCGTCGCATCGATCGCGCTCGCCCCGACCGCCCGCGCCGAAACCAGGATCCGCCTGGGTACCGTTGCATGGATCGGCTACGCACCCATGTACGTGGCCGTCGAGAAGAATCTTTTCGCCAGGTATGGCATCAAGGTCGAACTGCAGGACTTCCCCGATCCCACGCTCATGCCCTCGGCGATCAAGAGCGGGGCCTTGCAGGGGTCCATGTACACCTATGACCTCGTGATCACGGCCGTGGCCAAGGGTCAGGCGCTCAAGGTCGTGATGCCGATCGATTACTCGAACGGGGCCGACGCCCTCGTCGCGGACAAGTCGATCAAGTCGATCGCGGACCTCAAGGGCAAGAAGGTCGCCTATCCGTTCTCGACCTGCGACAACCTGCTGGTGGTCTACGCGCTGGAGAAGGCGGGCCTGAAGGAATCGGACGTCCAGGCCATCGATACGACTCCGGAGAATGTCGCCGCGGCCCTCACTGCCGGTGCGGTGGCCGGTGCCACATACGAACCCAACATCACCCAGATCCTCAAACTGGGGGGCGGCGCCAAGTACAAGGTGCTTCTGGACTCCAGCGCGGCACCGGGTCTCATCACGGATGTGCTGTTCTTCGATGCGGCGTTCATCGCGAAGGACCCCAAGTCCGTGGAGGGCGTGATACGCGGCTATCTGGACGGGCTCGCATTTCTGAAGTCCAAGCCGGAGGAGGCCCGCAGGATCGTCGCCAAGGCGATGGGCGTGACGCCCGATGAAGTGAAGGAACAGCAGAAGGGGGTCTACAACATTCCGCTGGCGGAGATGGCGGGGTACTTCCAGAAGCGGGACGATTCGAAGAGTCTGTTCAAGGTGGGCGCAGGCATCGGCGACATCCTGAGCAAGCGCGGGCAGATCTCCGCTGCACCGAAGATCGAGGACACCTTCGATCTCACGTTCGTGTCGGCACTGATCAAGAAGAAGTGACGGGAGGGACACGAGAATGACCACTCCCGCACAGCCCGTCCCGCCCATCGTGAATGCGGATGCGCTGCACGCCAAGGGCGTCAAATTCCTCATGGCTTCGTACGTGGATCTGCATGGGGTATCGAAGTGCAAGATGGTTCCGGTAGACCACTTCGATCAGATGATGTCCGGATCGGAACTCTTCACCGGTGCCGCGCTCGACGGCGTGCCGCAGGACGTGAGCGAGGAAGAGGTCGCGGCACATCCCGACCCGCAGTCCTGCAAGATCCTTCCATGGGACCGCGAGGTCGCCTGGTTCGCTTCCGATCTGTGGTGCAGAGGCAAGCCGTTCGAGGCCGGGGCGCGCAACATCCTCAAGCGGCAGCTCGCGCGCCTGGATGCGATGGGCCTGCGCATGAATCTGGGCATGGAGGCCGAGTTCTTCGTGCTGCGCGACACCGAGGATGGCGGCTTCGAGCCGCTGTCTTCGCGACCGCATCTGGAAAAGCCCGCCTACGACGCCGTGCGGCTGCTCGACAACAAGCCATGGATCGGCGAACTGGTCGATGCGATGAACGAACTCGGCTGGGGTGTCTACTCCTTCGATCACGAGGACGGCATAGGTCAGTTCGAGATCGACTTCCGCTACTTCGATGCCCTCACCATGGCGGATAACTTCGTGTTCTTCCGCATGATGGCCCACGAGATCGCCCGCCGGCACGGCGGCTTCGCGACCTTCATGCCGAAACCCTACGCCGACCGCGCGGGCAGCGGCGCACATTTCAACGTGTCTCTCGCCGACCGTGGCACCGGCGCCAACCTGTTCCACGATCCGGCCGACCCCCGCGGATGCAGGATATCCAGGCTCGGCTACCAGTTCATCGCCGGTGTGCTGCGCCATCTGCCGGCGATCTGCGCGGTCGTCGCGCCGACCGTCAACAGCTACAAGCGTCTCATCAAGCAGGGAAGCATGTCGGGATTCACCTGGGCGCCCGTCTTCTGCTGCTACGGAAACAACAACCGCACGAACACCATCCGGATTCCTCTGGCCGGCGGACGCATGGAACTCCGAGCCGCCGACAGCGCGTGCAATCCCTATCTCGGCGCCGCGATGGTGCTTGCCGCCGGCATCGAGGGCATCGAGCAACAGCTCGATCCGGGAGATCCCAAGACAGACAACATGTATCGGAAGACCCCCGAAGAACTCGCTGCGCTGGTCGTGCAAACGCTTCCCCGGACCCTCGAGGAAGCCACGGCGGCGTTCGGGGCCGACCCGCTGTCCGAGACCGTGTTCGGCGAGGAGATGCGCGCCACCTGGATCGACTACAAGAACGATGAATGGCGGCGCTACCTGAACCACGTATCGGACTGGGAGAAGAAGCGGTACCTCAAGTTCTTCTGACAGAGCCGTCGGGCGTGGCGGAATTCTTGCTGCAGTGCACCGTGTCTCCGCTACGCCGGACGGCCTGGCGCCGACGGTTCCTCCGATGCATATCATGACTTCAGGTGCCGACTACGATGTCTATCCTCTGGGAGACCTCCGCCTGCAGAACGGGGAGACGCTTCCGGATGCCCGCCTGGCGTTTCGAACCTGGGGAAAGCTCAACGCTGCCCGCGACAACTGCATCGTCTTCCCCACTTACTACACCGGCGATCACCACTCCAACGCCCGGATGATCGGCCCCGGCAAGGCGCTCGACCCCGACCACTGGTTCATCGTGGTGCCGAACATGTTCGGCAATGGCGTCTCGTCGTCGCCCAGCAACACCCCTGGTCCCAAGGGTGCCGCGGGTTTTCCCAGCGTGACGATCCTCGACAACGTCGTGTGCCAGTACCGCCTTCTGTTCGAGCACCTGGGCGTCCGGCGGATTGCCCTGGCGACCGGCTGGTCCATGGGCGCGATCCAGGCCTTCCAGTGGGCGGTTCTGTTCCCGGATCTCGTCGACCGGCTGCTTCCGTTCTGTGGTGCGGCCAAGTGCTGGCCGCAGAACTACGTGTTCCTCGAAGGCGTGAAGGCGGCGTTGACGGCGGACGATGCCTTCCGAGGCGGGTCGTACACCTCTCCGCCCCAGGCCGGTCTGCGCGCCTTCGGCCGCGCCTATGCAGGCTGGGCCTATTCCGCCGCGTTCTACCGTGCCCGCCTCTACCAGGTCCTGGGCCACTCGAGTGTGGAGTCGCTGCTGACCGCGTGGGAGGAAGATCATCTCGCGTGCGACGCCAACGATCTGCTGGCGATGCTCCGGACCTGGCAACTGGCCGACGTGAGCGCGAACGACATGCACAGAGGCAACTTCGCCCGCGCCCTGTCCAGCATTCGCGCCCGGACGGTCGTCATGCCCTGCGATCAGGACATGTACTTCACGCTGCCGGAAAGCCTGTACGAATCCTCGATGATCCCGCGGTCCGAACTGCGCCCTTTCCGCTCTCCTTACGGCCATTGCGCGGGAGCACCAGGGCGCTTCCCGGACGAGATGCAGTTCCTGGACGCGACGTTGCGCGAACTGCTGAACGACTGACCGTCACCTTCGAACATGCGGGTTCTCGCCCTGAACGGAAGCCCGCGGCATGCGGGCAACAGCGCAACGCTGCTGCAGGCGTTCAGCGAAGGCGCCAGCGGCGCGGGACATATCGTCGATCTCGCCCATCTGGACGACCATCTGACGAGCTTCCTTCGAGACTGCAAGACCTGTCGCGATGCCTCGGGCAACTGCACACTGGCGGACGGCTTCCGAACGCTCTTCCTGGACCGGTTCCTTCCCGCCGAGGCCGTGGCCTTCGCCACTCCGATCTACTGGTACGGAATGTCCGGTCTGCTGAAGACATTCCTCGATCGCATGTTCTGCTACTGCGCCGCGTCGTATCCGGATTCGCCCCGCGTGGTCGACGGCATGCTGCACAAGCGGTTCGTGCTGTTGCTGAGTTCGGAGGAAAGCTATGCGGGAGCCGGACTCGGCATCGTCCACCAGATGCAGGAGATCGCCCGATACACGCATTCCGATCTGGCCGCCGTCGTGCGCGGCATCGGCAACCGGCGCGGTGAGGTGGCACGGGATCCCTTGTCGCCCGTCGAAAGCGCGCGGCTCGCGGGGGCTCGGCTGCAGGATCTGCGCTGCACGGACTACCGCATCGACACCGAAAGGTCCATGACGGTGTGGCCCGGGCGCTGAGGCGTCCCGCACCGTAGCACGCGGGTGCCTGACCGCTCCCATCCGAGGCGATCGGATCCGGATCAGCCAGTGGGACGGTAATCCAGGTGCTCCCAGGACGCGCGCCTGAAGATCCGCCACCGCCAGCGCGACATCGAATTCCGGGAAGATCATGGAGCGGACCATCACGCCGTCGAGATGCGTCGAGATGAAGGTGGCAAGGCGATCGGTGTCGGTCTCGCGAAACAGCCCCTGACGGATGCCGCTCCTGATCGCCTCGCTCACTGCGGCCGCTTCGTCATCGTAGAATCGGCGGATGCTGCGGTCGATGCTCGCCACCCGGCTGTCCGAACCCGCGTAGTCCAGCCCGATCTTGACGAGCTTTCGAATCAGGTCGCTCAGCATCACGTGGTTCTCGAGCCAGCCTGCGATGATCTCCGGCGGTGTCGTGCGGCTTTCGCGCAGGAGCCTGAAATGCTGGAACGCCCGGTCGACCGCGTGCTCGATGGTCGCGCGAAAGAGCTCTTCCTTGCTGCCGAAGTAGTAGTAGATGAGCGCCGTGTTGGCCTGGATGGCGGCGCCGATGTCCTTGATGGATACGGCGGCGAAATTGCGGGCTGCGAAGAGGTCGAATGCTGCAAGCAGCATGGCCTCCGAGCGGGTGAGCGCAGGCCCTTCGGCCGCCGCCCGCCGTGCAGTCGAGCGGCGCGAGACCGAGGGCGCCGGATCAGTGGAGCGACGAACGCCGGGTGGTGCGCTCTTCCGGCTCGTCGTCCTCGTCATCTTCTTCGGATTCGCCTTCGTCGTCTTCTTCGTCATCGGGGCCCAGACCCTGTTCCGGCTCGGACAGCCACAGTTCGTATCCGTCGGGATCCGTCACGAAGCACTCGCGCGACCCGTACGCCGTCATCTCGATCTCCGAGACCTCCAGCCCTGCAGTGCGCAAACGCTCATGCGTGGCGACGATGTCGTCCGGACGAAGATAGAGCACCCAGCTCTGTCCGATGGCCGGATGAAGCGTGATCTGCTGATCATTGTCCAGTTGCTGCAACATGAGTTCGCCCACGCCCGCACGAAGCCAGCACCACAACGTTTCGCCATCCTCGTTCTCGAAGGAATCCACCACCTCGAATCCGAAGTAGTCGCTGTAGAACGCAAGCGAACGCTGCATGTCCGACACGCCCAGACTGGGGACGAGTTTCCTGACGCGGGGCTTGGATGAGATGGAGGGCATAGGGGGACCGGATGTTTGCGGCGCGCGGGACGGAGGGGGAGGGCGAAGTCCGGACGGCCGTGTCAGTAACTGGTATCGCCCAGCACGCAGCGTCCGTTGACGCACGCCAGCTTGGGCTTCGTGGCGGGAGCGCAATCCTTCGGACGCGTCTGTCCCCGCCGCATTTCTTCTTCGATGAAGGTGATCTCGGCGCCCTTGGTCTCCACGATCTCCTTCAATCCGGGAGCGTTGTTGTAGACGACCCAGCGGGAAGGATTGCCGCAGGGATCGTGGCCGATGGGCAGGACGCGGCAGATGGCAACATTGCCGCACGCCGGATCACCGATGGCCTGGGCGATTTCCTTGTTGAGCCGCCCGAGTGCCTGAAGGTCGTCTTCCGCCACCGTGGCTGCGGCAATCGCGCACATCGCGATCGACCCGCCGAATCGCCATCGTGCGGTGACGGGGAATGTTCGTGCCGACACTGCTGCGTCCTCTCGCTCAATCGTTCAGCGCACCGACGGCGCACTGGTTGCGGTGGCAAGCCGCCTTCGGCAATCCGGGCGCCGGACAGGAGGCCGGAGCCGGCTTTCCCCGACGCATTTCCTCCTCGAGGAACGTGTACTCCGCAGCCTTGGCTTCGAGTTGCGTCTTGACGCTCGTCACGTTGTTGAACGCTACGTGATAAGTGGGATTGCCGCAAGCATCGAACCCCATCGACAGCAGATGGCAATGGACCACGTTGTGGCAGCGCCGGTTTGCCGCGACCAGGGCATCGACCTCTGCCCGGACACGGTCGCGCTGCTGCACGTCGTCGTCCGCGGCAGACACGGGCGCACCGCTCGCCGCCATGACAGCAGCGAGCAGCACGCCGCAGACATCACGCGATCGTGACGTTCTTGGAAAGGTACACATCCTGGATTGCATTGAGCAGGCCAATGCCATCCTTCATGGGCTTCTGGAAGGCCTTGCGACCCGAGATGAGGCCCATGCCACCTGCCCGCTTGTTGATGACGGCAGTCTTCACTGCTTCCACCAAGTCGTTCTCGCCCGATGCACCGCCCGAATTGATGAGTCCGGCGCGTCCCATGTAGCAATTGGCAATCTGGTAGCGGGTGAGGTCGATCGGGTGATCCGTGGCGAGATCCGAATACATGCGCTTGTCGGATTTGCCGTACGGATTTTCCTTGGTGTTGAGCGCAAGATAGCCGCCGTTGTTCTCGGGGAGCTTCTGCTTGATGATGTCGGCCTCGATCGTGACGCCGAGGTGATTGGCCTGACCGGTCAGGTCCGCCGATACGTGGTAGTCCTTGTCCTTCTTGAAGCTGCCGTTGCGCAGATAGCACCACAGGACCGTGGCGAGGCCCATCTCGTGCGCGATTTGGAACGCCTGGCTCACTTCCACGATCTGCCGCGACGACTCGGGCGAACCGAAATAGATCGTCGCGCCGACCGACACCGCTCCCATGTCCTTTGCCTGCTTGATGCTGGCAAAGCAGATCTGGTCGAACTTGTTCGGATAGGTGAGGAATTCGTTGTGATTGAACTTGAGCATGAACGGGATGCGGTGCGCGTACTTGCGGGAGACCGCGCCCAGCACGCCCAGTGTGGAGGCCACCGCGTTGCAGCCGCCTTCCATGGCGAGCTTCACGATGTTCTCGGGATCGAAGTACATGGGGTTCTTGGCGAACGACGCACCGCCGCTGTGCTCGATACCCTGATCGACGGGCAGGATCGAGAGGTAGCCGGTCCCGCCGAGTCGGCCATGGTCGAACATGGTCTGGAGACTGCGCATGACGGCGGGTGTGCGGTCCGAGGACGCGACCACGCGATCCACGAAGTCCGGCCCGGGCAGGTGCAGGGACTCCTTGGGAATGCCCTTGCACACGTGGCTCATGAGACTGTCGGCCTCCGCCCCCAGCAGTCCAGCGATGTCGGTCATGCTCGAATCCTCCTCATTGCGCGTCGCGCGTGAAAAAACGGGCCGGATTATCCCGGTACGGTTGCCGCGGGACAATGACGGCCATCAACGTAGCCTGCAGCCTCGCCTGATCCGGCCTTCGAAACCCGTGGCCGGGGGCCAGGAATACGGCCTGTCGCAAAAGGGCACTTCCGGTCCAGGCGCTGCGAGCGATCGCACCCCGGCAGACGAAACCCGCCTCGCGCGTGCGCACGCCAGTCCACGCAACTCACGGAAAGTACGGGGCTTGTCCCCGCCCCGATCCGGCTGCAGGCGGTCGGGTGCGGCCGTTCGCTGCAGGAATGGTGCCAAACCCCTGATTCGCCGCGATATCGCGGCCCGCACACCTTTGGCGTCAATGGCGCGGGGCAAGCAGCGGGTTGCGTTGCGCGAGCAAGACGCGGGCATCTTCGAGGACATCCGCCGGAACGGATGCCAGCCGGAAGGAATGACGGTCGAGATAGAGCGCCTTGGCGGCGGCTTCGACCCGGAGGGAGCGTTCGGCCGCGTGCCGCGCCACGAAGGCGTGGACCCAGCCGAACGGCCAGACATGCGCCATTCGCACCGCAATATCTGCCGCAAGTTCGGCGTAGCGCCCGTCCTTTCGCCAATCGTGCATCTCCTCGAGCAGTTCGAGCAGCATGTACCCTGACGGAATGCCCGCGTCCATGGGGCGCGGCAAGTCCGTGTACGCCGCCCACCATCGGTCCAGAGCCTGTGCAGTCCTTCCTTCCGCCCCGTCGATCACCGCCTGGGCCATCTGGTAGTAGGCATCGTTCCGGCCAAGGCGCAGGCGGGCGTGCGCGAGCCGCCGTGCTTCCTCGATCCGTCCCAGGCGTGCCAGGGAATAGACGAGCGGCGGCAACGCCGCTCCGCGCACCTCGGACATGACGTCCATCGAAACCGAGAGGGGATAGATGCCACGCAACGCGCGGACAGCCTCGTCGTGACGGCCTTCGCGCATTGCCGCGTGTCCCCGCGCAATCGCATACTCCGTCAACGCAGTGGAACCGCACACCACGCGGATTTCCTCCAGTAGAGCCGGTGCGGGCTTGCGGTCCACCAACAGTGATTCGGTCGCCATCCAGGCGCGCATCCACGCTTCGGTCTCGGGATGGATACCGGGAATCCTCCAGGCCCTCACCCGGCCGATCGCCTGCGGCGCATCGATTCCCTCGAGCCTCGACCGCGCGACCTCCAGGCGAGGCGCCCAGCCGTTGCGACCGCGCTGCGCAGCATCCAAGATCCTGTCTTCCACGTCGGCATTGCCCTTCAACAGGTCGTAGAACGTCGCGAAGGCAACGGAATCGGCATACGCGGTTCCGCTCGCCTTCGCTTCCTGGGCCGCGCTTGCCCTGTCCCAGTCGTTGTCGAGAACGCCGAGAAGCCGTTCCGATTCCAGCCGGTACCAATCTCCCGCGTCCATGCCGGCCGATCGTTCGCTGAACTGCCTGGCCAGCGCCAGTTCGCCGGCATTGGCGAACATGAGCGCAGCCTCGTAGGCGCTTTGCGCCGCGGCCGCAGGATCCGCATCGGGCATGGAGAAGCCCGGCCAGCGTTCGAGCAGCCGGCGCGCATCGTGCGGGCGTCTCAGCCGGATCATCCGGTGGGCCGCACGGGACCACGTCGACCAGTCTCCGGCACCTTCCGAGATCCGCTGCGCGAACCACTCCAGCTCGCGAGGCGCATCGTCCCAGGCACCCACGACCCATGCCTCGACATCTCGCCGGCGAGGACTCCCGCGGTAACGATCGCCGGCCATCTCGAGCACTTGTTCGTAACCGGCGACGGGATCGGCTGCGCCCGACTGCACCGCCTTCTCGAGAAAGGTGATGTCCGTCTGGCTCATCGCAGCGGCCCTTGCATACGCCTGGGAGGCCGCATGCCGGGCGGCAGGATCGTTGCCCGCCGAGCGCACTCGCGCCACGAGCTGCTGCGCCGGGACGGGCTCGTCCTGCCAAGGGAGCGGCAAGCCGTGCAGGCGCGCGCCGTGCAGCCCGAAGACCGACCAGGCGTCCTCGAGCGGGACCAGCCTTTCCGTCACCTTCAAGGCGCCATAGCGAACGAAGGTGTCCAGCATGCCGGGGGCCGGGTCTCCCAGATCGCGCGCGGACCGCATCGATTCCAGAGCGATCAGCGGGTGGGTTCGCAGAGCGGCCTCGCTGCGCCCCGCGTAGCTCAGCGCCGCCCCGGGACGAGGTGATCCGTCATTGAGCATTTCCAGCCGGCGGACGGCCAGGCCGCGATTCACGGAAAAGAGCACTTCGACCAGATCTCGCCGGGAGACCACGTCCACTGGCCGACGGCGCCACGATTCCGCGTTTCGCCGCCACGCGCTTTCGAATGTTCTTTCGATGACTCCCCCCGCGGTCGGGGGGAGTCGGTCCAGAAGCTGCAACCAGCGGATCCTGGAAGCCAGTTCCAGCGCAAGGCTGCGGATCCCTTCCCACGAATCGGCGACCCCCAACCGCTCCAGTTCGCTCCGGATCGTCTCGAGCGCCGGGCCATGCTGCGTCCAATCGTTCTGCCGCAAGTTGCCCAGATACGCCGCATACGCACTGTGGCCGGCCAGCAGCATCGATCGATGACGATGGGCGTCGACGTCGCGTTCATAGGCATCCTCCAGATCGATGATGGCGATGCTGTCCGCCAGATCTGCAGGCGTTGCCTGCCCGTTCCACGATTGCTCGCGAGCGCCGACCAGATCGCCGCGCGCGAGGGCTCGCAAGATTCTCGTCCGGAGATCATCGCGGCCCTCCGTACGCGCTTCAGCCCAATGCCGCCGCCCCAAGTGCAACCATGCCCGGGCGGACAATGCGCGGACCGCGGCGTCGTCGCCGTCCTCGTTCCGCAGCGCGATCAGGGATCGCAACCAGAAGGTGGCCGCCTCCGGCTCGGAACGGGGGTACGAAGGAAGCGAGGAGCTGCAAACGCTCGGCACGATCCAGTGCCGAAGCGGTGTCCGCCGCGAGTTCGTCCGGTCCCGCCGGAAACGAACGTTCGGCAGGTACGCGTTGAATGACCGGTCTCTCCAGGACCGGCAGCCCGAGTCGGTTCACGGCGGCCGGTAGTTCACGCCACACCACGACTTCGGGCGGATCGACGTCGGACCAGGGAAGCTGCTTGAGCGTGACATTTCCCGCGGGCATCCAGCGACCCGAGTCCTTCTTCGATGCGGACAGGGAGAGGGAAAGCGCGCCGCCGTCACGGGTGAGTGCCACGTTGCTTCGCACGATCCATCGGGCCCCGGCCGCTGTCGCCACGGACTCGACGTCGCGTTCATCGAACTGCCGCTTGTCCTCCCCCAGGGCGCGCCGGACGAGTTCGTGATCGTTGACACACAAGCCGGTCGCATCCGCGATGCGGGCGCCGAGCATGGCCGAGATCGCGTCGCGCGCAGTCCGGTCCGCGGACCGCTGCCTCGCCTCGGCCGGAACCACGAGCACCTCGCATGCGTTGCCGTCGAGCACGTCGAGAAACAGACTGCGCCGGGCTTCGTACCATGGCCATGCGCGGGGTGCCTGCAGCATGAACCAGAGAGACCGGTAGCCGTCCTCGGGCATGTACCCGAGGAATGCAAGCACGATGATCGACCCGGCGATCTCACCGCCTGCCAGGCGTCCCCATGCCGGAGGAAGGGGGCGCCGGAACGAGCGGATGCTCCGCAGCAGGAGGGCGACCACGTCCATGACGATGACGGACGACAAGGTGACCACCAGCACGTGGACCAGCAGACACAGGGCGATGGGCCACCACGGGACGGACCCGGCGGCATAGACGAACAGATAGCGTGTGATGAGTGCCGCCGCGATCAGCATGGGCATCGCGACGGCAAGACCCAGCACGCGCGCGAACCTGCGTCCGATCGCCGGCGCGATGCGCGCGTGGAGATGCGTGGCGACGAGCCCGCCGCTCACTGCGCCTCCCCCGCCGAATACGGCCCAGAGCCGTGCGTTCTCGCCCAGGAGGTCCCACGCCAGCGCCCAGCCGGCGATGCCCCCCGTCAGAAATCCAATGACACTCCCTGCGACAAGCGTCAGAACCATCGTGGCGCGCATCGATCGGCACCCTCCTTGAGTATCGCTCAGGACCGCCCCGCCTCCGGGCAGATCGACGGACCTCATGACGCGGGCTATAGTGGACCGGTTGCCCCTACTCGCAGGCCAGGCCCGTGATCGACCTCTTGCCCCGGGGCCCCTTGCTGGGCGCCTTTCTGCTGTCGAGCCTGGTTCTCGCTGTCACGCCAGGACCGGGCGTGCTCTACATTGTCACGCGCAGCCTGCTTCAGGGCTGGCGGCACGGTATCGCATCCGTGGCGGGCGTGGCTGCTGGGAATTTTGGCAATGCGATCGCGGCTTCGATCGGTCTCGCGGCGCTCTTCACCGTATCGTCGTTCGCGTTCACGATCGTGAAGTACGCTGGAGCGGCGTATCTCCTGTACCTCGGAATCCGCACCCTGCGGACGCGTTCCGCCCATTCCGCAGGCACCGTGGCGGCCGCCACGGCAGGCAAGGTCTTCCGGGACGGATTCATCGTCGCGCTGCTGAATCCGAAGACCACGCTGTTCTTCGCGGCCTTCCTGCCCCAGTTCATGACGCCGGGCACGGATCACATGCGCCAGGGCATCTTCCTCGGGCTTGTCTTCGTGGGCATCGCTGCCTGCACCGACAGCGCATACGCGCTGGGCGCCGGTTTCGTCGCCCCTCGCCTGGCCAAGATCCGCGCCGGCGCCTCGCTCGGCCGCTACGTGAGCGGCTCGGCGTTCATCGGGTTGGGCGTGCTGGCGGCGTTCTCGGGCCGCCCACGACCCTGACTCGATCGATCGGTAAGGTCGCGAAGTCGATACAGTTCTTCCACCAACCTCCGGGCGTCCGGTTCCCTGGAAATTGCGGCGTCCAGCAGGCGGCAAGACTCGGAGATCTCGCCCGCCCCCGACAGACCGCGCGAGACCGAAAGCATGGATTCGACGAAGCGGTTCAAGAGCTTTCGACGTGCAGGTTCAAGCCAGGCACCCGCCTCCCCGGCGAGCATGGGCCCCCTGTAGAGGGCCAGCAATTGTTCTCCTTTGTCGATCCAGTCGAAATCGCCGGTTTGCCTGATCGCGAGTATCGATGTCACAAGTTCCTCGAACGCCTGCAGGTCCAGCCAGCACAGTCTCTCGTTGAGCGAGACCTTGCCGTCGAACAGCCGGATGGCATCGGAGGACCCCAACAAATCCCGCAGGCGCTTGACTGTCACTCGTAGATTGATTTGCGCCGCATCCCCGTCGCTGTCGGGCCAGAGAAGATCGACGAGGCGATCGCTGCTGACCCCGCACCCTCCTTCGGCAACCACCATCTTCAGGAACTCCAGGAGCCGACGCGGAGATTTTCCGTCTGGCCGCCAAGCGGCACCGTCGAAGTCGATCCCGAAAGTGCCCAGTGCACGAATGCGGATGGGCCAAGGCCAGACGGAGATCGAACGGGACGGAGGGGGAATCTCGAAGCGTCGGACCAGGTCCCGAATGAGCTCCAGATGAATTCCCCTCTCAAGCGCGTCCGCGAACAAGGCACTGAAGCCGGATCGAATCCACAGCAGGCAACCGCAGCTGCCGATGATGCGTTCCCTGACAAGCGCCTCGTCCAGTTTCTTCCGCGCCGCCTCGACCTCGCCGTCGTGGAATGCCATCACCGCCTCGAGCGCCGGTATCTGGACATCCGCCACGTGCACGTGCGTTCCAGCCACAAGCGCCTTCGCCTCTGCGATCATGGGGCGTGCCCGTTCCGTCTTCTTGAGGAGCAGGAGCACCGCCGCCGCATCGGTCCGGCAGATGACCTCCATATGGACGATGCCGCATCGCCCGGTGCTCTCCAGCATTCTCTCGATCGCCTGATCCGTCCTGTCTGTCTGGCCCCGATAGAAACGCAGGAACAGTTCCGTCATCCAATAGGTCGCCTCCGCCAGAGGCCTGCCTTGAATGGAGATCCGGCGCATCTCGCTCAACCGCCACTCCGCCGTCTCCCAGCGGTCTTCGACGAGATCGGTGAGTGAAAGCATGGAATGGGGAAGAAGGTTCAGCAGATCCAGGCCGGTACTGTGCGCGATCGCCAGCGCCTCCTCCCAGGCGGCTTTGGCCGCCTCGTATCGATCCGCCAGAGGTGGTACACGCCAAGCCATATACACCAAAGCCATCGTGTCACTGGCGGAGCGTCCTCGCGGGAGGGAATATCGCGCATCACCCTGACGAGTTCCTCGCCCACGGCCACTTGCGCGCTGACGCAGCTGTACATCGCCAGTGCGACGCCCGCGGTGATCGCATCGCCGGTCCGGGGCAGCCGGCCAGCGCGCAGCGTGTCCATCAGCCAGCCTACGCCTGGTTCGATGAGCCGGTGTCCTGGCATGCGGCACATCGCGGCGTACACGAACGCATACCAGGCGCGCACACGCAGGCTGTCGTCGTCGTCTTCGGAAAGCGAATCGAGGCAGGACTCCAGTGCCAGAATCCAGCGATCGAGCTGCCGAAAGCCTTCCATGCTCGCCAGCACGCTCGACGATGGCGATCGCGCGCAGAAATCGGCCTTTCCGGTCCCCGTCTGCCTCCAGACCTTCGTAGGCGCGAATGAACATGTCCTTTGCCGCGCCCGGATCGGGAATCTGGGTACAGACCGCGCGCCAGTACAGGAGCCAAGGGGCTTCGCCCTCCCGTTCCGGAATGAGAGAAAGCCAGCGGCCCACGGTCTGCCATCTTCCCGACCTCGTCCAGTCATCCGCATGGGCCAGTACCAGCCGCCGAATCTGTTCCTCGTGTCCGAGTCCATGGAACAGAAGCACGGCATTCTCGATGTCTCCGGCGCTTTCCGAGATCTGCGCTGCTGTCGATTCGAGCCTGCGCCGCTCATCGTCGGACGAGTGCGCCTCGAGGAACTCGCGAAGGAATTCCCGATAGAGATCGTGAAAACGGTAGATCCCCAGGCCACCCGCCGTGCGAGTCAGAAAGTGCTGGCGGTGATACAGCTCGTTCAGCCAAGAACCCGCGTCCGGCTCATCGGCAAGGGCCGCGGCCGTTTCTGCCGTGAGATCCCGCAGCAGCGAAGTTCTCATGAGCAGTCGTTGAACCGGCGCCGCCAGACCGCGGAATGCCTCCTTCGCAAAGTACGCGAAGATCAGTTCACGCGAACGGGTGCCCGCCTCCGGCAAGCGAGCGCCGTCGCGCAACGAACCCGCAATCATGAGCGCGAGTCCGGCGGCCCAGCCTTCGCACAGGGAAAGCAGCTCCTCCGGCAGAGCCACTCCACCGGCGGCGGCGATGCGAATCGACTCTTCCGGCGTGAATGCCAGGTCTCTTCCTTGAATACAGACCAAGCTTCCATTGGCCATGGAACGGGCCATCGCGACGGGAGGATCCTCCCGGGACAACAGCAGGATGCTCATTCCTGGCGGAACCTGCGAAACCGCGACATCCAGGTGTGCGATGAGGGATTCCCCTGCCAACTGGACATCGTCGAATACGAGGACCGCATTTTCGGGCAGGCGGCCGAACAGATCTCGAAAGAATCGCTGTCCGAATCCTGCGAGGTCCGGAAGATAGTCTCCCGTCAGCCAGCGCGTATCTTCGTCCTGCGCAGCGCCCGCAAAGACCAGTTCGGACAGGTTGTAGAAGAGAACCGCCGGCCCCGCGACGTTGGCCAGTGCGCCCTCGCCATCCAGCCAGGACGCAGCAAGAGTGGACTTGCCGCTGCCGGGTGAGCCGGAAATCCATACGCACGGATGGCTTCTCAGCGCATCGAGACGCGCGAACAATCGTTCGCGCGGGATGGGAGCATAGAGACGGGGTCGTGAGACCTTCGCAGAACCTGCGATCTTGCGCGACATGTGCCTCTCCTCCACCGACGTGTTGGCATCCGACCCGATGTTCCGCTTCTGCTCCATGCGCTAGCTGCCACTGAGATACGAGGCGATACGGCTCGCGATCTGTGGTCGCTCTACCAGGAAGAAGTGGCCCGCACCCTCTATCCGCTCGAATTCGTATCCACCCCGGAATGTACCGGCAAATCGATCCACTGCCACGGCATCGAGGCCGATGCACCCATCGTTCGTGCCATGGAGATAGAGAACAGGCGTCTGGACGGGCCGTCCCCATGCCGCCGTCTGTTCTTCTGCCCACTGGGGCGTGCCGAAGCGCGCCGGCTCGAAGAAAGAGCGGTAGTACCCGAGAGCTGCACGCAGATGTCCCGGTTCCCGCAGACAGGCCTTCGCGTGGTAGATCGTCGGCCGGGTCGTGGCGGGTGACCAGTCACGCCAGAGACCATCGATGAAGGCAAAGTCATCGGCACCCAGAAAAAACTCGGCCGCCGCGAGCTGGAAGAACCAGAAGTAGAACGATCGCTTGATCTGGTCATAAGTGAAGTTCGCCGTTCCCCACGGAGGTACGTTCCCGATGACGGCACGGCGCCATCGGTCTGGGGCAGCTGCAAGTGTCCCGTAAGCCGCGACCGCACCCCAGTCGTGCGCGATCAGGACGGCGTTTCGGTCTCCGCCAAGCGCGTCGTGGAGTGCAGCCGGATCGGACGCGAGGGCAGCCGAATCGTACCGGCCGTCCTGAGGCACACCCGTGGGGTGGAAGCCGCGCATGTAGACGGCGACGGCCCGGTAGCCCTCGGCCGCCAAGGCGGGCAGCAGGTGGCGGTACGTCTGCGGCGAGTCAGGAAAGCCATGCAGACATAGCGCCAACGGGCCGCGCCCCATCTCCAAGTATGCAAAATCGATTCCGTTGGCGGCTACCCTTCCCGGCCGCGCGCCCGCAATGGCAGCCGTCCAGGCGGTGGATGGCGCTAGGGCGAGCGCCCCGAACGCCACAAGAACATCGCGACGATCCATGGTCAGAAGTCCTCCGGTAAACGCCGCGGGCACCTGCCGCGGTCGCGAGGGAGAAACTAGCTCGCGCGACGTTCCAGATCCGTTGCGGATGGCTCTCGTCGAACAGACTCCTGGGGTATCCTGCGCACGAGAAAGAGGATTCAGCCCATGCTCAAGTACCAGTTCAAGATCAAGGCACGGAACGGCCTGGTGGTGGAGAACCTGTTCATCCAGGGCCAGGACCGGGAGGACGCCGAGCGCAAGCTCTTTCAGATGTACCGCGGGTCCACGGTTCTCGAGTGCACCGAGTCCCAACCCGGCACCGGCCGGGACGAGAGCCTGGACGTGGGCGGCATCATTTCGCTGATTTCCAAGCAGGAGTGACGCCGCGAGTCCGGTCGCCGCGTGTTTCGAGCGCCATCGAGCGTCGGCCCCTGACCCGGTCGCCAGAGCAGTCGGGCCCTCGCCGCATCGCCTTCAGCTATTCCACGAATCCGGTCTGGACCAGTTCGTCCAGGAGCGCGTCGTAATCCTTGGCGCCCCGGCTGCCCGGAGCATGTGTGAAGACATCCTGGTTGACGGCGGGGCTTTCCGCGATGCTCACCGATTCCGAGATGCGGGTTTCGCACATGTCCGCACCGAACCGTTCCGTGATGGTCCGGTAGATCTGCCAGGACATGTTGCGCCGCGTATCGAATCGGGTCATGACATACCGGCGCACGATCCTCTTCTTGAGAACGTGCTCCAGTGCCTTCAAGGTCTTTTCCACCTGCAGCACCCCTTTCACCGCCAGATAGTCGGCCGAGACCGGGACGAGCACGCGATCGGAGGCGAAGATCGCGTTGAGCGACAGCACACCCAGCAGAGGGCAGCAGTCGATGACGATCGGCCGTCCGGTGTTGAGGCTTTCCCGCACGATGCCGGAATTGAGGCGGTTCAGGGCCTGGGGGCCCTTGCCGAACTGGGAGTCGACCTTGGACAGTTCCACGTGTGCCGGAATCACTTCCCAGCCGCCGTTCCCGATGCGGATCAGTTCGGAGAGCGGTTTCGATTTCTCGTAGAAGCAGAAGACGCTTTCATCGGCGCCGTCGACGGTGGTCCCGCTGATGTACGAAAGGTGCGCCTGAGGATCGAGATCGATGGATAAAGGAGTACGGCCCCGGCGGTGCAGCGCTGCGGAGAGATTGAGCGAGGTGGTGGTCTTGCCGACTCCACCCTTCTGATTGAACACCGCGATCTTGGCCATGCTCCACCCCGTTCGGACGATCGTACCGAATCGCTAAGATCGGATCATTCTTTTAATACTTAAATCATTGAGTTGTCAATCTCTCCTTAACCAGTTTCTGAAACACCCCGGTGCCCGCCCGGACCGGGGTGCGTCACTCACTCGAGATCTATAGGCCAGTTGATGCCGGCGCTGATCCCGCCGTCCACACGGAGCACCTGCCCCGTCACGTAGCTCGAGGCCCTGGACGCAAGGTACACGGCTGCGCCCACCAGTTCTTCCGTTTCCCCAGCCGGCGCAGCGGGGTCACCTCGTTCGCCCACTCGGTCATCCGAGGCTGGGCCCACAGCTTCCGCGACAGGTCGGTGGGAAAGAAGCCGGGCGCAATGGCATTGACGCGCACGCCCTTCGGCCCCCACTCCAGCGCCATCCCCCGGGTCATCATGCCCAGACCTGCCTTGCTCATGGCATAGGGCGTCACCCCTTTGAGCGGGGCATAGGTATTCAACGAATCGATGTTGATGATGGACCCGCTGCCCTTGGCAAGCATCTCCCGTCCCACCGCTTGCGCCGCCACGAAAAGCCCCCGCAGATTGGTGTTCAGGATACGGTCGTACTCCTCCACGGAATAGGACTCCACCTTCTTGCGCACGTTGATGCCGGCGACGTTCAGCAGCGTGTCCACGCGGCCATGCCGCTCCACGACGCGGTCTACCAGTTTCGCCACGTCATCCGGCTTGGATACGTCGCACATGAGCGCTTCGGCCACGCCATCGCGCGAGATCTCGCGCGCCGTGGCATCGATGGTGGCCTGCTCTCGTCCCGCGATGATCACCGTCGCGCCGCGTGAGACGAAACCGGCCGCGAGCGCCTTGCCGATGCCTCGGCTCGCGCCAATGGCGAGCACGATCTGGCCTTGAACGGAAAACAGCGGATCCTGGGATGCGATGGATGTCACTTGCTCGTACCTCCTGGGTTGGCGGAAAGATTGAGTTCGCCCTTTTCGTCGAAGGCGATGGGGCCGCCGACACCCGCCTGGTGCAGACGGCCGCGAATGCGATAGCTGAAGGAGCGCAACGGCCCGCTGGTGTCGGTCACGCCGCCGAGCTGCCGCAGCACGCTCGTGAGCGTGCTGACCGTCTCCACCTCGATCACCTCCGATCCGAACCGGGGCACCGTCACGTCGGCCGGACCGGTGCCCTTGGCGAAGGACTTGCCGTTCAGTTCGAGGTCGAACACCACGCCCTTGAGGCGAATCTCGCGATCGTTAGGGTTCTGCACGCGCAGCGTCACGAAGTACTGCTGCTCCAGCACGCCTGCCGCGCCGAGGCGAAGATCGGATACCGTGACGGATACGGGTTCCCGCCCGCCGGGCAGGGCGGAGCAGCCCTGCCATTGAAGGATCGCGGACGCGACCAGCGCCGCCCACATGGCTCGTCTTCCTGCGTTCAAGACGTCTCTCCCGTTATGACGCACGGTACTGCGTCGCCGTGCCAGAGCGTACCACCGTCGCTGCTACACTCGGCCCGCCATCATGACCGCCCCGCCCCGATTCCGTATCGCCCCCGCCGTGCGCGAACTCGGCGTTCGCGGTGCCTTCGCCGTTCTCGAGGGCGTGGACAACCGGATCGACGACAGCGCCTTGGCTCCGCTGCGGGCGGATCTGGCGGAGAGGCTGAGAGTTGAGCTCGTGGAAGGTTTCATCGAGAGCGATCCGGTGCTGGCCGGCTTTCGCGCACTTCACGACCGCATCGGAAGGTCCAACAGACGCTTCCCCGCGTCGGCCGAATCGCTCGTGGCCCTGTTCCAGCGCAAGGGAGTCGTGCCGGCGATCAATCCTCTGGTGGACATCTACAACGCGGTCTCTCTCGAAACGCGCCTCTCTCTGGGGGCACACGACCTCGCGCGTGTGACCGGCGACATCGAACTGCGATTCACGAATGGCGACGAGGAATTCCTGCCCTTGGGCAGCACCGTTGCGGAAACGGTTCCCGCAGGCGAGTACTGCTACATCGACTCGGGCCGCCGGGTGCTTTGCCGGCTCGAACACAGGCAATGCGAACAGACGAAAGTGGGGCGCGACACGTCGGCATGCTTCTACATCCTCCAGGGAAACGCGGCGACCGATCGCGCCATGCTCGAGACCGCTCTCACTCGCCTGATCGACCTCACTGTCCGGCACTGCGGCGGCACGCTGGTGGAATCCTGGATCGTCGACTGACGGGCAGGTCCGCACGTCGGCGCGGCACTCGCGGAGCGGATCGGGGGAGTCGATCGAGGTGGCCCCGTTCCCTATCGCGATGGCCACCGGCAGTGTAGATTCAGCGCATCGTGAGGCCCGACCGCGAGCCGTGAACACCGATCACCCGCTGCCCGATCCCGTCGCCGAACCGGTGCCCGCGCCGGAGAGATTGCGTTTCAGCGGCAGCGGGACCGAGTACTTCCGCATCTGGATCGTGAATCTCGCGCTCGTGATCGTCACGCTGGGTATCTACTCGGCGTGGGCGAAGGTGAGGCGGCTGCAGTACTTCTATCGAAACACCCAGTTGGCATCTTCCGGCTTCGACTATCACGGCAAGCCCACCGCCATTCTCAAGGGACGCATCATCGCATTCGTGCTGGTGGGCGGTGCCAATCTGGCGTTCAACTACAGCCCCGTCATCGGCTTCCTGGTCTTCATCCCTCTCGGCGCGGTGCTTCCCTGGCTTCTCGTGCGCTCGTTCAAGTTCCGGATGCAGAACACGAGCTGGCGCGGCCTGAGGTTCGGGTTTCGCGGGACAGTCGCCGGTTCGTACAAGGCGTTCCTGCTCTGGCCGCTGCTGTCTGTGCTGACGCTCGGCGTGCTCATTCCGGCCACGTACCGGGAGTTCAAGGCCTATCAGCACGGCAACAGCACGTTCGGGCATGCGCCCTTCTCGTTTGCCGGGACAGCGAAGGAGTTCTACAAGATCTTCGGCAAGACGTTCCTGTTCTTCCTGCTCGGTCCGGTGCTGGTCATCGCCCTGTTTCTCGCAGCCGTGGGCGTGGCCGGGACACGGGGCAGCTTCCGGCTGGACCCTCTGGTCGCGGTGGCTCTGGGGCTCGCGATCTTCGCGTTCTACGCCTCGGTCATCGCCAGCGGCCCCTACCTCGCATCCCAGCTGCAGAACCATGTCTGGAATTCCACGCGGCTTGAACGGCACCGGTTCGAAAGCCAGGTGCGCTTCCGGACGCTGTTGTGGATCGTGGTCTCCAATTTCGTTCTGACCGTACTGACGGTCGGCCTCTACCGGCCTTTCGCAGTGGTACGTGCCGCGCGCTACCGCATCGAATCCATGACGTTCATCCCGTCGGAACCGCTGGACCGGTTCGTGGGACAACGCGCTCGCGAAGTGGATGCCGTCGGCGAGGAACTCGGCGAGTTCCTCGATATCGACATCGCGCTGTGAACGGTCACGTCGAGGTATCTTGCGACTACTTCGACGGTCGCACCACCGTGCGCCAGCGAGCGACGCTCACGGTCCTTGAGGGCCGCGTCGTGGTACAGGCGCAAGATTTCCGGCGGGAGGAACCGTTGTCCGCCGTACGGGTGTCCGAGAGGATGGGAAAGGCAGCGCGCATCGTGAGCTTTGCGGACGGTGCGTTCTGCGAAGTCCACGATCACGAGGCATTGCAGCAGCTCCTCGATGCGACGGGCTTTCGCGAGCCTCTGGTCGCCCGCATGCAGACTCGCTGGAGTCTGGCTCTGGGTGCCGTGGCGTGCTGTGCGCTGGCGGTGGTCCTCGGCTATCTCTACGCATTGCCGTGGCTCGCGGCACTAGCCGCGGAGCATGTGCCCGCATCCGCCGTGGAATCCATGTCCGCGCAGACGCTGGAACTGCTCGACCGGCACTTGCTCGATCCGACGGAACTTCCGCAGGAGGTGCGTGACCGCTTGTCGAAACGATTCGCCGCCATGACCCCGCCGGAAGACGCGAAGGTCGCGCATCGCATCGAATTCCGCGCGGCACCCCGAGTGGGCCCGAACGCCTTCGCCCTTCCTTCCGGAACGATTGTCGTGACGGATGCATTGGTGGAATTGGCAGCGTCCGACGAAGAGGTCATGGCCGTGCTTTGCCACGAACTGGGGCATGTCCAGGAGAAGCACGGCATCCGGCAGGTGCTGCAGAGTTCGGTCGTCGGCCTGTTCCTGACCTGGTATCTGGGCGACCTCTCCAGCCTCATCGCCGCCGTTCCGGCGGCCATCCTGGACGCCCGCTATTCGCGCGATCACGAGCGCGCGGCGGACGCCTACGCAGCGCGAATGCTTCGGTTCAACGCAATGTCGCCCGCGCTCCTCGCCTCCATGCTGGAGAAGCTGGAGAAGTCGCGCCGCGACGAGCGGCGAGATCAACCCGGCTCGCCGTCTCCCAAGGATTACCTTTCCACGCACCCGGCCACGGACGAGCGGATGCGGGCCTTGCGTAGTCAGTGAACGGAAGCGAGTGCGCGTGCGCACCGGCTCTACGGTTTCACCACCATGTCGTTGCGACTGGGACCGATGCCGCTTTCCTGGAAGATCGTCTCGCCTTCCAGCACCGCGCTGTAGTGAGGAACCCCTGCGGGGACAACGTAGAAACTGCCCTGGGGATACGCCACGAGCTGCGAATCGTCCCAGGTGTCGCCCACCGCGGACCAGTACGTGCCTGCCAGGACCGTGATCGTCCGGTCGTCCGGATGAGTGTGGGGAAGCAGGCGATGTCCGGCGGCGGCGCGGACGCGGAACGTGAAAGGCCCCGCCTTCTCCTGAGCGCCGTGGATGACGGCACGGAACAAGGCGGGCGTCTTGCGCAACTCGACCCAGGAGATCTCGTCCGGCCGGACCGCATGGATTCGGGCTGACTCGACGGTCTGCGCCCAGGCGGCAGACGCGATGCACAAGGCCATCAGCGGGGAAATCACGCCGAAGGGGCGGAGAAGGTTCGGGTTCATTCGATCGAAGTCGAGGGACACCGTGCACCGGCCCGACAAGGCTGGAAAGTCCGCCCGGTCAGGACTGATCCACGCGGCAAGGACAAAGGTCCGGTCAGTTGGACTTGAAGTCGAACGACACTTCAAGATATCTGCGCCCGGTCAGATCCTTGGTCTGTGCGAGTGTTTGACCGTTCCACGTGGCCTCGAACGTCCACCGGCCCGACGGCGGATTGACGTAGAACAACGGGCCGCCGGCATCAGCCTCCACCAGTGCATCGCCTTTCACGTCCAGCACGCGGATGTGGACGCCCTTCTCCGCGACCGGGGCACCACCCACGGTGAATCGGACGTGCACGGGATACCGGGCGGCAATTTCGGCGAAGGCCTGCGCCTCGTCGCCCGTTCCGCCGGTGACGAAATTGACGCCGCTTTGCCGATGGACCTTGATACCCACGGCCGCTTCGTCCACCGCAAGAGAGGGGCCCGCATGCACCAGTGCGAGCCAGAGAATCAGGGAACGCTTCACTTCTTGACACCTCCCGTCGTGCGCTGCGCCTCTCGAGGGACGCATGCAGGCCAGAATAGCATGGCCCCTCCGGAATCCGCGAGCCGGGATCGGCTTCATCATCACCCGCACGGCCAGTACGCCTCACTGCCCCCCCTCGCGGCTCACCTGTGGCGGCCGCGGGCCCGTCCGGCCCGCTTGCCGCATCGGGGGGCGTCCTTCACTTCTTGCGGAAGATCTCGAGCGGGCAGATCGTCGAGACCGCGTAGTTCGGCACATCCACCACGTTGCCGATGCGCAGATCGCGCGCCGCGCCGGTGATGACGTACGCGTGCTCCGGCGTGTAGTTCCTGGTCCTGACCAGCCCTTCGAGCATGTTGATGAGGGAACTGCGGGCCGCCAGCGACAGATCTTACGAAAGGTTGGTGAGCGGGCCCGTGATCCTGCCGTCGATGTAGCTCGAGCAAGGCGGTATCTCGCCCGCTTTCTTGAGGGGATAGCCCACGGTCGCATAGAACGCGTCGGGTTCGAGCTTTTTCAACTGCGAGCCACCCTCGAAGTGGGGCCCGGATCTCATGAGCGCTGCCATCCCGGGACGGATCTGGGTCCGCACCGTCACCTTCGCTCCCATTTCGATGGCCGTCCCGGCGACCTCGCCGTCGCCCCGAGCGTGGTGGACATCACGATGAACGGGCCGCAGCCTTCCACGAAACAGGGCAGGAGCACCGTCGTGCCCACGGCCATCTGCTTGATGTCCATGTTGCCGCCGTTGTCCCGCGGCGGAATGGTGCGGACGCACTCGTCCTTGTGCGAACCGGCAGGGCCGCAAACAGCCCGCGGCATGGCCCCCGTCGGCTGGGGCGCGAGGGCGATCCCGCCGGCAGCGCCGGGGTCCTTCTCCCGCTTCAGGAAGTCCTTCACTTCCGGCTCGCCAAGCTGAACCCCGACCGTTCCCGTGAAGCCGTTGAACGGGATCGCCACTCCGGGAATAAAGCGTGGTCACGGTCGCGGCGCCTGTCAATCCACGCCCGTGGCATCCGCCAGGCTCAGCCGGTGAGGCGCTCCCATGTCCAGTACAGGCCCAGCAGCAGGACGACTCCGGACACGGTCCGCACGAATCGCACGTCCGGCTCGCGCGGTCCGGCGGGCGCACGGACGATGACGCGGTCGACCACGGCGAACACCAGCAGGCTCGCAACGACGATCGCGATCTGCCCCACTTCGACGCCGACGTTGAAGGCGGCCAGTGCGGGCGCCAGGGCATCGCGCGGAAGGCCGTAGTCATGCAGGACGCTGGCGAAACCGAAGCCGTGGACCAGACCGAACAGGAAGGTGATCCACCAGCGGTGGCGGAGGTCCCTTACGAAGAAGTTCTCCGCGGCAACGTACACGATGCTGAGTGCGATGAGGGTTTCCACCAATGCACTCGGCAGTCTGACGATCTCCAGCGCGGCAAGGCTCAGCGTGATCGAATGCGCCACGGTGAAGGCAGTCACCACCTTGGCGAGCGGCCAGAAACGGCGCCCCCATATGATCACGGCGATGAGGAACGCGATGTGGTCGTAGCCGATCGCGATGTGCTCGATGCCTGCGAGCAGGTAGCGCCATGCTACTTCCCAGGGGTTCGTCGCCGCCGACGCGATCACCAGGGAGGGCGAACTCGCCGACAACAGACCGACGAGGGACACGTCCCCCTCGACGGTGACCATGTGGCGGGCGGAGGCGTCGACTTCGTGGAACAGAGTCGCCACATAGCTCAGGGCGCCAGACGCCTGCCCGCACTGCCACCGGGCGTGCACGAGAATGTGATCGGACTTCGGCTCGGCCGAATCGACAGTCTGCTCGCAGGCGCGTCCGCCGGATTCGGCAATGCGCGCGTGCTCCCGGATGTAGCCGGCAAGAGAATCCTGCGACTGATGCAGACGCTGCGGATCGACATTGCCGTCGGCACCGACCACGGCATTCTTCGTCGCCACTTCGACGTCGCGGCCGTTGAGTTCGAGGACGCCTTCGACGGCGTTTCCCCTGACCGTCAGCTTCGAACTGGAGAGCTGCGTCGCATGGGCGTCTGCCTCACGAGGGAGGCCCGCAGCGGTCAGGAAGGCCGGCAACAGCAGCAACCAGACGAGAACTCTCATGGACGGACCGGGGTATGCGCAAAGGATCGCGGATGATACCGGGCTCACGCGGGACGTTGACGAGATCGCTTGACGTTTCCGTCCGTTCACCGGAGATTCAAAGCAAACCCAAGGCAAGGAGTCTCGCCCATGTTTGACGCAGCCGAGATCGGCCACCGGATCTCGAAGAAGGACTATCGGGAGCGCGAACCGCAGTTGCGCCGCGACCTGCTGGAGGCCCAGTACAAGCTGCTCGAGCAATCCCGCTTTCCCGTCATCCTTCTGGTGAACGGCGTGGACGGCGCGGGAAAGGGCGAAACCGTCAATCTGCTGAACGAATGGATGGATCCCCGGCACATCCGGACGGAAGCCTTCGGCGAAACGGCCGCCGACGAATACGATCGTCCGGAAATGTGGCGCTTCTGGCAGGCACTGCCACCCAAGGGCCACATCGGCATCTTCTTCGGGTCGTGGTATTCCGATCCCATCCTGAAGCGCGTGATGGGCAGCGAGAAAGGCGCCCGCTTCGCCCACCGGCTCGAGCGCATCCGGCACTTCGAGAGAATGCTTGTCGCGGAAGGCGCACTGATCCTGAAGCTCTGGTTCCATCTTTCCAAGAAGACACAGAAGGCGCGGCTGGAAAAACTGAGCAAGGACCCGCGTACCGCGTGGCGAGTCGGAAAGGACGATCGGCGGCACTACAAGCACTACGACGAATTCATCACGGTTTGCGAGGCTGCCCTGCGGGAGACGAGCACGGGCGAAGCGCCGTGGCACATCATCGAGGGAGCGGACCCCAGCTACCGCGCGCTCACCGCAGGACAACTGCTTCTCGACGCGCTGACGGCGCGGCTCGAGGGTCCGGCACCGAGCATCTCCCCCTCCGCTCCTCCCCCTGAACCGGCTCTGGACGGGCGCGACCTGCTCAATACCCTGGACTACAGCCGTTCCCTGGTGCGCGACCGTTACGTGCGCAAGCTGGAGCGGCAGCAGTCCCGGCTGAACGCATTGACGCGGGACCGCAGGCTTCGCGATCGTTCGGTAGTCCTGGTATTCGAGGGGATGGACGCGGCCGGCAAGGGAAGCACGATCCGCAGGGTGACCCAGGCAATTGACGCACGCTTCTATCGGGTGATCCCCATCGCCGCGCCCACCGAGGAGGAGCGTGCCCAGCCCTATCTGTGGCGCTTCTGGCGCAAGGTGCCGCGCCGGGGCAAGGTGGCGATCTTTGATCGCTCCTGGTATGGCCGGGTGCTCGTCGAGCGGGTGGAGAACTTCTGTACGGAGGCCGACTGGATCCGCGCCTACCACGAGATCAACGACTTCGAGGAGCAACTCGCCGAGGGAGGCGTCATTCTTGCGAAATTCTGGCTGGCGATCACGCCCGAGGAACAGCTGGCGCGTTTCCGCGAGCGCGAGAACGTGCCGCACAAGCAGTTCAAGATCACGGCCGAGGACTGGCGCAACCGTGAGAAATGGCCGCAGTACGAACGCGCGGTCGCAGACATGGTGGAACGGACATCCACCGACGTCGGACGCTGGCACCTCATCTCGGCCGAAAACAAGCTGGCCGGCCGCCTGGAGGTGATCCAGCGTCTATGCGACACGCTGGAGGCGGGTCTCGCAAGATGATGTCTTCCGCGGCATCGTATGCCATGACCCTGGGAGCGCTGGCGCTGGGGGCCCTGCTCGCCATCCTGCGACCGAGCGAGCGGCACCACGTCCGCAATGCGCTGCTCCTCGTCGTCGTCCTCGCCGTCATGCTGGCGGGGGGAGATGCCGCATCGGCCCGCGGCCATGGCCGGCTCGGCGATGCCTTTTCCGATCTTGCCGCGATCGGTATCGGCGTGTCGATTCTGCGACTGAGCGCGTTGCTGGTATTCCGGGCGTTCCTGCCCATGGCAGGCTTTCCCGCGCCACGGATACTCGCGGACATGGTCAGCGCCATGCTGTATGCCGTCTGGGGTTACCTTTGGCTGCGCATGTCGGGCATCGACCCCTCCAGCCTCGTGACGACATCGGCCGTCATCACGGCGGTGGTGGCGTTCTCCATGCAGGACACGCTGGGCAACGTGCTGGGAGGCGTCGCGCTGCAGCTGGACAGCTCGGTCCGGGTCGGCGACTGGGTCAAGGTGGATGACGTCAGCGGACAGGTGGTGGACATCCGCTGGCGCTATACCGCGATCGAAACGCGCAATCGGGAAACCGTGTTCGTTCCCAACAGCTATCTCATGAAGAACCGGTTCACGGTCGTGGGATCGCGGGAGGAAGAGCATGTGCACTGGAGGCGCTGGCTCTGGTTCGACGTGGATCTGGAAGCGAACCCCGCTGAAGTCTGCGATGCGCTCGAGCAGGCGGTACTGGACGCGCACATCGCCCACGTGAGCCGCGAACCGCGGCCGAGCGCCGTGCTGATGAGCCTGTCGGAAGGGTACGGCCGCTACGCGCTGAGATACTGGCTCACTGACGCCCGAGACGACGACAGCACCGACTCGCAGGTCCGCATGCACGCCCATGCAGCCCTCGTCCGCCGCAACATCAGACTGTCGATTCCGCATGCGGAACGGACCATCATCATGGAAAACGAAGCGAGGCGGACCGCCCGCAGACTCGAGGACCTCGCCCACAAGCGCGAAGCCCTCAAACGCGTCTATCTTTCGCGACGCTCACGGAGGCGGAAATCGACACGCTCGCCGGACATCTCGTGCACGCCCCGTTCCTGAAGGGCGACGTGATGACCCGCCAGGGTGCCGTTGCACACTGGCTGTACATCGTGATCTCCGGCCAGGCGGAAGTCAGCGTGGAAACACGAGAAGGATCCACCCCGATTGCGGTGATCGAATCGGGAGGCGTTTTCGGAGAGATGGGTATGCTGACGGGTGAAGCGCGACGGGCGACGGTCACCGCCATCACCGATGTCGACTGTTATCGCCTGGACAAGACCGGGTTCCAGTCGATACTGCGGGCGAGACCCGATCTCGGCGAAGAAGTGACCCGGGTACTGGCCAAGCGAAATGCCGAACTGTCACGCACGGTCGGCCAGTTGCAGGCAGCGGCCCATCCGCCCCAGGTCAGCGACCTGCTGTCCAAGATGCGAACCTTCTTCGGGCTGAACGCATGATCCCGCGGGAATCTTCGATGCGGCGTTGAGGGTAGGCCGGACAATCGACCCGACCCGGCGCGATCGGTGCTGCGCCTGCGAACGTCACCAGCGCGCGATGCGCACCGGTGACGTACCGCGGTGCCGGCTGAGAGTCCCCGGCACGCGGTCGATCAAGACTTGCGATTGACGAAGCGCCGACCGGCGGGAATCGCACCAGCCACCAATGCTGCAGCAAGCAGAGCAGGGACGCCCGGTTCCGGTACGCCGCGCGGAGCCACGAGCGGGTCGACGCTGATGATGTCGTTGGCGCAGTACATCGTCCATTGCACGTCGAACTTCTGCCCGTTGCCCCAGAACGCGCCGAGCGACAGGATGGGGATCGCCGCTTCGATGGCGTAGTGCTGATCCGCGGCATACAGACCCATGTTGTTGCCGACCTGCGTGTAGGCGAGTTGTCCGGTGCCGGTCTGAGTCCCGGTCTTGATCGCCACCGGGTTGGTGCCCGGGTGCCCCAGAACGCCAGGCGCACTCCAGAGTCCGTAGTTGACAGATCCCACCTGGTACACGCTTCCGGGCGTCAGACCCGCGTACCCCTTGACGGCCATTCCATACTCGAACGATCCGTTCTGACCGAAGTCGATCAGGATGTCGCCGGCCCCATAGCTGTTGCCGGCAGGGTTGTGCGGATTGTTGAACGGGAGTCCGGTAATGACGAGGACGTACAGATTGGTGGCGTCCCAGCTGAGATAGATGGCCTCCGCGTCGTAACGCTGGCCACCGTATCCAGGATTCAGGAACGCGCCGGAGTTGCCGGTCTGATCTTCCACCGTGTAGTGGTTGATGGTCGCGGACGGCGTCCAGTCGCTGACGTTGCCGGTACGGTGCAACCCCCAGTCGGTGATGTTGCCGTCGATGGTCGGGCCAGCGTGCGCGGCTCCGGATGCGCAGAGCAAGGCTGCCGCGATCGCGCTGATTGCGTGGGAGCGGCCACGTCCGGTCTGGGGATTTTCAAGGGTGGAACTCACTTCGGCACGGCTCATGATTCAGGTCCCATAGAGAAAAGGCTCTCGCCCTTCCTTTCAGCACCGAGCATGCCTGAAAGCATCGTTTCGATAGATTTGAGACCTTAGTCGTGACGGAAATTAATCTACCAATAAGATCGTTTTATTCTTGTTCCGTGATGTATTCGCATATCTTTCAATTCGTTACAAGATGTCCCCTGAATGGGAGTTTGTATGCGCCCTTCCGGCTCAGACGGAACAATACCTTAGTTGACAGGTGTATCGACTGGCGCAACCCCACCTTTCCGAGACGGATCGCGCCGCGCACTAAGTGACTCATTTTTGGCATGTAATCGATTTCGACAGTCTTCAGATACAAAAAAAACCGGGCCGTGGCCCGGTTTTCCTGGGGGCGATCCCGAGTTACTTGGCCGGGGGCGCCGCATCCTTCTCGGCGGCATCGGAAGAGCCAAGTTGCTTGGGACAGAACACCTCCATCGCTTCGTTGTGACACCAGTGCGCGTTCATCCCGAAGTTGTCCTTCAGGCACTGATAGATGTAGTCGCCGATTTCCTTGGTCCACGTGCACTTGGCGTTCCTGATGTGCATGCGCTCGAGGGAATTGGTGGCAGGTGGGGACGTTCCGTCCTCGACAGCCAGCGCAGATCCGAGCCAGCCACAGAAAGCGATCGCCAGGACATACCGGGCAAGCCGTTGGGGAGATTTCATGGTGATTCCTTTGCATACCGAGGCCGAGCCGCGGCGTTCCGGAGCGGAACGCCGAACGAGCAGCGGAGACAGCCGAGAGTATAGCGGCCCGGGAAACGATACCGCCTATTCCGCGTCCGGCTGTCGATCCGGAGCAGCCGAGGCGAACGCCGGCAGATTTCGGCACGCTGCATCGATGCGAACGATGGTGGGATAAACATTCAGATCGATATTGAACCGTCGGGCATTCGCCACTTGCGGCACAAGAACCACATCCGCCAGGGTGGGCGTATCGCCATGGCAGTAAATTCCCGTATCCCGTTCGGTGAGCAAACGCTGCTCGAGCGACTCGAATCCTGTGACCACCCAGTGCCGGTACCACGCCAGCTTCTGATCCTCACTCAGTTCCAGAGTGCCTGTCAGGTAGTGCAGGACCCGCAGGTTGTTCAGGGGGTGGATCTCGCAAGCGACGGCCAGGGCAAGCGAACGGACGCGCTGCCGTTCGAGCGGCGTCCCGGGAAGCAGCGAAGGTGCGGGATGGGTTTCATCCAGGTATTCGATGATCGCGAGCGACTGAGTCAGGACCTGACCGTCCGTCTCGAGAACGGGAACGAGACTCTGCAGGTTGAGCGAACGAAACGCATCGTCGAACTGTCGCCCTTTCCCGATATGTACGGCGGCATACTCGTAGTCGAGCCCCTTCAGGGCGAGTGCGATCCTGACCCGGTAGGCGGCGGAACTGCGAAAGTAGTTGTGAAGCTTCATCATCCATTCCCCTTGGACGCCTGCAATTCACGACGCCCCGACAACACCTCACGCAGCCTTCGATAGTGGGCGAGCATTCCCGCTGCCTCGCACATCTCTTCGCAGTCGGAGAACACCGGCAGACCGCTCGCTTCCATGCGATCGAACCATTCCGTCCGATGCTCTCGCGTTCCCAGCATGCTGTGCATCATCGGGATCCCGGCGCTTCTCGCACGCTCGGCCAGGAGTTCCACGATCGGTGTGGCCTCGACCATGAACGGCACGACATGGATCATGAGGAGCGCATCCAGTTCGTTTCGCACGGCGCCAAGCAGCACATCCAGCGATGCCGCGAATCTGTCTTCGCGCGCGTCGGCCAACAGATCCATGGGGTTGGCCACAGCGGCTTCGGGCGGAAGCGCCGCCAGGAGGGTGGCGGCGGCCTCACCGGGAAGGTCGATCAGTTCGAGCCCCGCATCGACGGCGCGGTCGGCAGCCAGAACACCCGGACCGCCGCTGTTGGAAAGAAGGACAACTCTCTGGCCGATGCCTTCCGGCAAGGCACCGAACGCCTTGGCCGCGATCTTCAGGGCACGAAGACTGTTCACACGCACGATGCCGCACTCGCGGCAGAACGCGTCCGCTTCGGCTGCGGACATGGGCATCGATCCCGTGTGTCTTGAGGCGGCATCGCGCCCCTGCCGGGTCCGTCCCCCGATCAACGCAACGACAGGCTTGCGCGCAGCGACGCGGCGCGCGACGTCCGCAAAGCGTCCAGCGTCACCGAAGGATTCCGCATACAACAGTACCGCCTTGCATGCGGCATCCTCACCGAGATAATCGAGATACGCGGTCAGATCGAGATGCATGCCGTTGCCGACGGAAATCGTCGCCCCGATGGGGAGCCTCATCTCGTGACTCGCCGCGATGAGTTCTTCGGCGATGGCGCCGGACTGCGAGATCAAGGCCACGGGCCCACCCCTCGGCAGATCGCGAAAGAACGTTGCGGCGAACGGCCTCGAGGCATCCAGCAGGTTGATGAGGCCCGCGCAGTTGGGCCCGCCTACCAGCAGATTCTCGCGTTCGGCCAGTGCGCGGAGCGCCTGATCGCGCCCCATGCCCGAAGCACCCGCTTCGGCAAATCCGCCAGGCAGGATCAACAGATTGCGATGACCGGTGCGTGCCGCTTCTTCAACCACGGACAGGATGGACTCCGGCTTCACCAGCACGGCAACGAGGTCGACGGGGACATCCAGTTCAGACAACGATCGCACGGCAGGCAGCCCGCGGATGATTCCTCCCTTGGGATTGACGGGCACCACTCGCCCGGGCCAACGGCACGTCTCGAGATTGCGCAGCAACGCGCCACCCGAACTTGTCGGACGATCCCCTGCACCGACGATCGCAATGCTCGCAGGGCGCAGGAATGCGTCCATCCGCCCCTGCAATTCAGGCATGCCGTTACGCCGGAGCAGGTGCACCGACGCGCAGCCGGCGACCGATCTCGCGGAGGGCCTCGGGGTCCCCGAATCCGCCAGCCTTGGTGACAAGCCAGACCGGACGGGTGCCCATCATGAAACGAGCGTAGGCGATTCCGGGCAGCAGTTCGCCTCCGACACAGAGGGCGGCATTGCCACTGGTCCGGAGAAAGGCGATGGCGGTATCACCGCCCGTGGCAACGATCGCCTGCGCGTTCCCCGGCCCGACGAGCCGGATGGCATGGCGTGCCAGCATGGTCGCCACCTCCCCCGCATCGCCCTCCTTGCCTTGCTTGTCGGGAACCGCCATCAGAACGACATCGGCCCCGGGTGCCAGAACGGGTTCCTTGCGCAGACGTCCGTTGACTGCCTCGACCAGTCGCGCGCCGTCGGCAACCAGTGTCTCGGCCTGGTCTCTCGACGCCTTGGCGCGGGAGCCCACCACATACACGATGCGGCCCAGCACTGCGGGAGGTTCAACTCTCTCGACCTCCTGTGACATCTGCGATGCGAGTGCCGTCGTCAGCCCCGCCGACCCGACAAGCACCAGACGAGAGCAATGAGCCAGACCCGCTCTCGCGAGCGACGCCAGATCCGCGTCCGACTCCGCGTCCGCCACGACGATACCCGGAGACAGAAAATCCGGATCCTGAAGCCCGCCCGAAGCTTGCGAGTGGACTTTTCGCTTGCCACTTCCTGCAAACGCCTCCCTCAGCGGAACGGCAAGCGCAGGAGACAGCGCGTCGCGGGCAAACGAAGTGTTCTCGAGAGGCTCCCCGCGGACGTAGACCTTGCCGTCGCGCAGGATCCGTCCTTGGGCGGGAAACGCCGGAGAGACCAGCGCCCGGTCGCGTCGTGCGACCGACATCAGCGCCTCCGTCTCTGCAACCACATTGCCCCGAAGTGTGGAGTCGACCTTCTTCACCACGACGGAGAAGTTCTCTCCACCCACCTGCCTGAAGGCGTGCTCGACGCGCTGGGCCGCCTGTTCCGGCGAAAGGTGGCGGGATTCGGTGTTCACCGATACGACTGTGGCCTTGGCAAAACGCGACGGGTCGCAGTCCTCGGGCAGCGCAGCGACCCACGTCAAGAGCCCGCGATTGGCGAACGGTCCCGCAGCATCCATGGCGCCTGTCAGATCATCGGCGATGATCAGCACGCGTTCTTTGTCGTCCTGGCGTTCCGGCACGGCTGGGTCAGTCTTCGAATCGGTGTAAGAGATGGCCGGGATCCCTCAGGCGGCCATGCGGTCGGCCATCATGCGTGCGTACGCGATGGCCGCCTTCATGTTGGTGTGGTCCGCCCGGCCTTGCCAGGCGATGTCGAACGCCGTGCCGTGATCGACCGAAGTGCGCCGGATCGGCAGCCCCAGCGTGATGTTCACGGTCTCGTCGAACGCGATGAGCTTGGTGGGGATGTGCCCCTGGTCGTGGTATTGCGCCACCACGAGATCGAATTCTCCCTTGAACGCGCGGTAGAACACCGTGTCACCGGAGATGGGGCCCTTCGCGTCTATCCCCTCCTGCTGCGCGGCCGTCACGGCGGCGTTGATCTGTTCGATTTCCTCGCGGCCGAAGATGCCGCCCTCGCCGCAATGCGGATTGAGACCTGCCACGGCGATTCTTGGCCTTTGGACGCCCAGCGACCGGTAGTGTCGATCGCCGATACGAATCGTGTCGAGCACCCGCTGGGTCGTCGCCCGTTCGGTCGCATTGCGCAGGCTGGTATGGGTCGACACGTGCACCGCCGCGAGCTTTTCCGACGCGAGGAGCATGAAGGATGACTTGGTGTTCGTCAGCGTGGCAAGAAGCTCCGTATGCCCGTCGTAATGATGTCCTGCGGCATGAAGAGCGGCCTTGTTCAGGGGAGCCGTGACGATGACGGCGATTTCTTTCGCCAGGGCCAGCTGCACCGCGCGTTCGACATATCGGTATGCCGCTTCGCCGCCCGCTGCGGACAGCTTGCCATCCAGGATGTCTTCTTCGCCTTTGCTGGGGACATGGACAACGGGGACCTCCCCGCCTGACGCGCGCGCGTATTCCGTCTGGAAGGACAGACCGGTGCCGAGCAACCGGTCCGCCCGCTCGAGCAGGCGCAGGTTTCCGACGACCGCGGTCGTGCTGCGTTCCTGAGGCTGCATCTCTGCCAGCGCCTTGACCGTGATTTCCGGTCCGACGCCCGAAGGATCGCCCATGGTGATTCCGAGCATGGGGGTGCCACTCATGCGAAGCCTCGACGTCTGTTCGCGAAAAAGGGCGCGATTATAACCTTCACCCTCCCGCCCAACTTCGCTCGTTGAATTGACACGGACTCAGGCGCTCTTCAGTCCGTCGTCTTGAGCGCATTGCGTACGTCCACTGCAGAGGCCGGCTCGCTTCCCATGTTTCCGATGCGCTCCACGGCCGCATTCACGAGTTCCACGTTCGATTGGCCGCAGCCGAACGGCGCGTCTTCGAGGCCACACGGACGTGCCCTCCCTCCATCACGGCCCGGGGAATGAGCGGCAGAGCATCCACACCGAGTCCTCCGACCATCCACTGCGCCCCAGGCGCGATCTTGTCCATGAGGTTGAGGTAAGCCGTCACGGCGAAATCCTCCGGCGGAAAACCGAAGCTGTAGTCCGAGGTGAACATGAACCGGTAGATCGGCGCGGGGCTGCTGCACCGCCAGTGAAGCCCTGCGCCCAGGCGGAGGAATCCCGGCTCGTAGATCGCGTACGCCGGATGGAAGTGATACTGCCGGGCCAGACCCAGGGCGTAACGGATGTGCTCTTCCGGATTGGCGTAGACAAAGCCGGGCTCGTCTGCCGTGAGCTGGTTCCAATGCGTGATGTTGGTCGACCCAGGATCCACGACCGCCCACTCGAGCAGGCCGCGCTTGGCGAGCTCCGCGATGTGGCCGTAGCGCTCCACGGGACTCATGGGTGTCCGCGCGTCCCTGTCTCCCGCGAAGGGAATCGTGGGATACACGATGGCGTCCACCTGGGAACGGATGCCCTCGATGAGACGCGCGTAAGTCTCCCAATCGTCCTTCTGACGGCCGGTGGTTTCGTCGTACGCATGCAGATGCACGATGGCGGCACCGGCACGCACACACGCTGCGCCCTCGGCGATGATCTCGGCGTCGGTGATCGGGATCTTCGGCTGCCTGTCCCGCCCCCAGGGGCCGTTCAGCGCAACTTCGATCCACGTCTTCGAGGCGTCCTGTCCGGAATCAGTCGTCTGTTCCATGGTTCAGAGCGGAGGCAGTATCTTGACGGCGAGGTCTCCCACGCCTTCCACGTTCCCGATCAGTTCATCTCCCACATCGACGGCCGCGACGCCGGCGGGCGTGCCGGTGAAGATGAGATCACCCGCGGCGAGGGTGTAGTAATCGGACAGGAAGCTGATGGTTTCCGGAACGGACCAGATGAGATCCCGCAGATCGCCCTGCTGGCGCAGCGTGCCGTTGACGTGCAGCGTGATGGCCCCCTGATCCGGGTGCCCCACGACCGATGCCGGACGGATCGGGCTGAGCGGGGCCGACTGATCGAACGACTTGCCGAAATCCCACGGCCTGCCCGCGTCCCGGGCGACGAACTGCAGATCGCGGCGCGTCATGTCGAGACCGACCGCATACCCGTAGACGTGATCGAGCGCCCGCTCGACGGGGATGCGCCGCCCGCCGGAGGACAGCGCCACGACGAGTTCGATTTCATGGTGAAAGTTCTTGGTTCCGGGAGGGTAGTGGATCTGCCCTCCTCCCGGGACAACGGCGTCGGCCGGCTTCATGAAGAAGAAGGGTGGCTCCTTGTCCGGGTCCTTGCCCATTTCCCGGGCATGCGCTGCGTAGTTGCGGCCCACGCAATACACGCGGCGGACCGGAAAGACCGAGGAACTGCCGACGACAGGCACACCTGTCACCGGCTGGGGTGCAAAGAGATACGTCATGTCGGTTCCGAAACAGGTACGTCAGAACAGGTGGAAGACGCCGCCCACGAGGCCCAGCGGCCAGCGTCCGCCTTCGAAGAGTGCGTATTTTCGCATGAAGACGTGGTCATCGGTCGCCTGCGCGAGCCTGGCAAGTGCCAGTCCGTGGGCCGCCATGCCGGCCGCCCCGGCTGCGGCACGCACCAGCGACGGATCCGTCACCCCCAGACGCGCTGCCGCCGTCGTCGCGGCCGCATGAATCAACTCATGGTCGACGGACAGCCCGAGGTCGAGGGCCGTCATGGCCTCGGCCTCGCCCAACCGACCGATGCATCTCTGGAGCAGCGCCTTGCGTTCCGATTCTTCCCTTTGCCACCACGATTCGTCCCACGTGGGGTTGCGAATGATCCGCTCCGCATGCTCCCAGGAGGCGGCAGGCTCCACGCGGACCGAGGGATGAACGCCCAGGGCATCGAGATAGGCCCGCGCGTCGGCGATGTCGCTGCGCTCCAGCGGCAGCCCGCACGCGGTGAACCAGCCCACTGAAAGCAGACGAGCCGGATCGCTCACGAGATCTTCTGTTCGCGCCAGACGCACAGCGCCTCCTGGACCGGTCTGTCCGAAAAGCTGAACACGAAGACGTCCTCGCCGCCTGACTCGAAACGCACTGCGTTCCAGGAAGGCACCACGAAGGTGTCGCGCGGACCGAATTCGAAACGGTTGTCCTCCACGACTGCCGTGCCACGTCCGCTGATGCAGTGGTACACGGTGCCGTCGGTGCTTCTCCGGCAGCTGCCGGAAAATCCGGCCGGCAGGAGTTGCAGATAGGCGCCCATCGTGGGCATCGCGGGCCCTCCCGTGGCCGGATTCACGAAACGCATCTTGTACCCGTGCCAGGCATCGGCGGGCCCGGCTTGAGCGAGCCGCTGAAGTGCCTCGCGGCTGCGAACGAACGGATAGGCAAAGACCGGTGAAGCGCCCGGACCTGCCGCGTGATCCACCGGCAGCATGTTGGCCCCGTACCGTGCCAGAGCGTCACCTTCCGGCCGCGAAACCGGCTGAGATTCCATGGCCAGATTCTCCGCGAACCCGCAATCGAAGAACCTGATGGTGGGGATGTCCAGACCGTCGAGCCAGACCACCGGATTCGCCGAATCGTTGCCGTGGTCGTGCCACGTCCAGGACGGCGTGATGATGAAATCGCCGGGTTGCATGGTGGCCCGCTCGCCATCGACGGCGGTGTATGCACCGCTTCCCTCGACGACGAGACGCAGCGCCGACTGGGTATGCCGATGGCTGGGCGCGACTTCTCCCGGCATGATCAGTTGCAGCCCGGCGTAAAGCGACTGGGTGATGGCGGACGACCCCGGCAACCCGGGGTTCTCCAGGATGAGCACCCGCCGCACCGCCTCCCGGGCCGTGATGAGTGTGCCGGACTCCATCAACGGACCGCGGATGTCGTCGTAGCGCCAGAGATGCGCCACGCAGGGAGAGCGCGGCCGCTCGGGGACCAGTGTCGACAGCGACTCCCAGAGGGGCGTCAGCTGACGGGATGCGATGCGCCGGTAATAGTCGGTGCGCTCGGACGGCGGGGAGGCAGGCGAGTTCACGGGAGCGAAGCTCAATGGAGGGCCGGCACACGCAGGCCGAGGTCCTTCTCCACGAGTTCCGTGACCCGCCCCATGAAGTCGGCACGCATCTCGTCGTTGCTGCGCTGCTTGAGGCCGAACCGCCTGAACATCTCGTTGTTCCTGGAGTTGGAGGCGCCGAAGAACGCCGGCGTGAGAGGAAAGTAGCGATCGAGCGCGTCCTGGACTTCGGGGCCCCGCCCGCCCTGGACCAGTTCGAGACAGAAGTCCTTGCCGAACTTGGCGTGGAACTTCTCCTCGGGCATGGTGATGCGTCCGAGATTTCGCAGGGGATGGAAGGAACAGTGCAGGAGGTCCTCGACCTGAAGGATCTCCGCGTAGTCCGCCACTGCCTTGATCACACAGAACTCCGGCCAGGTCTTCAACTGGAACTCGAAGATGGACAGGGGCTTCTTGACGCTGGGGTCCATGCGCTCGGGCGCGATGCCCATCTCGTCCGCAAGCGCCCGGAAGCGCACATGGTGGTGGTATTCCTCCATGGCCACCCGGCACGTGAGCCACTTGGCATACGGGGTGGGCGCCAGGGCGATCGCCGGCTCGTCGAAAACGCGAGCCCCGTGCAGTTCGTTCACGGCATGGCTCACGACGATCTTTTCCACGGCGGAACGGTACTCCGGGGACTGGGCGGCGAGATCTCCGACGGTCTTGACGTCGGTGTACGCGGCATCGGGCATGGGGCTGTCTCCTACGGCAAGGGTTCGGTGTCGAACAATTCCAGATCGGTGGCGAGACTCGTCAGATGCTCCGAGAAGGCCGCTTCCATCACGCCTCCCAGCGCAAGCACGTCCTGGCTGTCCGAAGCGTCTGCAACGATGCGGGCAACCGGACGCGGTTGCCCGAAAAGGAAGACCTCGCGGCCTCGCACGCCGAACACCTGGCCGGTGAAGTGGTTGGCTCCGCTGACGAGAAACGAGACGACGCGCGCGACGTGTGCGGCGGGTACGCGCAGCGCGCGCTCCTTGTACGACGCCTGAGCCTCGTTTGCCGGCTGGATCGATTCCGTCACCCGGGTCGCGGCAAAGGGGGCGACCGCGTTGCACGAAATGCCCGCGCGGGCAAGGTCCATGGCGGCTACGCGTGTCGCTCCGACGAGGCCCGCCTTCGCCGAGGCATAGGCGGTCTGGCCGAAATTGCCGATCAGCCCGGCCGAGGAGACGATATTCACGATGCGGCCGGGGGACCGGCCCGATTTCGCCTGTTCCCTCAGTACCGCTGAGGCTGCTCCCAGGATCTCGATGGGACCCATCAGATTCACGGAGAGGACCCTTTCCCAATCGGCGCGGCGCAGCTTGAACACCAGCGCATCCCTCAGGATCGCCGCATTGTTCACGACGATATCGAGCGCCCCGAACCGCTCCACGGCTTCTGCGACGGCCGCTTCGCCTTCACCCGCCACTCCGACATCCCGCGTGGAGGCGGCTGCCCCCTGTCCGAGACGGGTCGCTGCCGCCAGGGCACACGTCGGATCGGGATCATCTCCACCGATGGAAACACCGTTGTCCACGATCATCACCTTGGCGCCGTGGGCGATCAATGTCCGGCAGATCTCCCAACCGATGCCCCGTGCGCCGCCCGTCACCAGGGCGACCCGCCCTTCCAACAAGGCCTGCCCCGCCGTCATGCCGCCTCCCGGGACACCGCGGCACCCGCGTCGCCCTGCACCGGAACGTCGCAGAGGATGTCGCGCCCCCGCACGCCGAGCGCACGCAGCACAGGTGCAAGTTCCTCGTACAGGCTGGTGGGTCCGGCGATGTACGCCATGATTCCAGTCATGTCGGCGAAATCGGCCCCCATCGCAAGGGCCGGTGACAACTGCCGGACGGGGAATTGGCCGGCCCCATGGCCTGACGGATTCAAGACATGCAACTTCACCCTTTCGTTGCCGGCGGCGGCCGCCCCCAGTTCGTCGACCCCGTAAGCGTCTTCGGCATGGTTCAGCACGAAATACCCATGCACTTCGTTGCGAAGGCCTTTGTGCCGGAGAGTGGAAAGAATGGAAACGGCGGAGGCCACCCCGGCGGCCGAGACGATCAAGACGATGGGCGCTGCGTGGGACGTGCGCAGATACGCGCCTCCTCGCGGCCCGCTCACGGTTACCGCCCGCCCCACTTCCATCGCCTCGAAGTCCGGAGCGCCCGGGACGTCCGCACGGCGGCTCGTCACGTGGAACTCGAGCGTGTCTTGGCCTTCCCCACTGGCCATGGCGCAGGTGATGGGTCGGCCGGGAACGCCAGCGAACTCGAGGTCGGCGTACTGGCCCGCCGAAAAATCGAATGGTCCGCCCGACAGGATGTTCAGGGTGACACGCCATTTCCCACCCGCGAGCCTCTCCCCTGCGGCCAGCCGACACTGCAGGACGCGTGACGGATGCACGACGAAATCGTCTTCGCTCAACCGGCTTACGTGCGTGTCCGACCACAACTGTGTCCGGCATGCAAGGATGACTCCACGCATGCGATCGGCTTCGGACAGCGCATGCTCGGACCGTTCCAGTTCCAGGACATCGCCCGACACCAGTTCGCACCGACAGGTACCGCAATTGCCGGACTGGCAGCTGTACGGAAAGGCAATCCCCTCCATCAGCAAGGCGTCGAGCACGGTGTCGCCTTCCTCGGCAGTCACCTGCGTGGCGTTACCGCTACAGTCGTCGATGCGAAGAGCGACGGTCATGGTGGAAAGTGGGGCCGTCGGTTTTACGGTTCCAGGGTTGTTGGTAGTATCGAAGCCGTTTAGTTGGAAGTCAAACAATGTGACCACCACCCGGCAGTTCGGTTCCGGCGGCGCGCTTCCTTCCCCGACCGAGCACGACATCGATCTGGGCATGTTGCCCGAGCTCATCGGATATCACGTCCGCCTCGCCCAGATGGCGATCTTTGCGGATTTCGCCGGTGCGCTGGCGGATCTGGATCTTTCACCAGGACTCTTCGCCCTGCTGGTGATCATCGAGGCGAATCCGGGCATGAAACAGACGCGGCTCGCGGAAGCGGCCCGCCTGGACCGCTCGACGCTCGTTCCGGCCCTGGACAGGCTGGAGTTGCGCTCGCTGGTCGAACGCCGAGCCGCTCCGAAAGATCGACGATCCAACGGCCTGTTCCTGACCGCAGCCGGCGCAGATCTCCTGACCATGGCCAAGGAAGCGGTACGCGCTCACGAGGCGCAGATCGCCGCCGGGCTGTCCCAACCAAACCGCCGCCGCCTGATCGAACTGCTCGACTCGCTCGCACCGTCACGAAGGTAACCGCCCATGGCCAGGCTGATGAAGAAGCGCTCCGCAAAAGCGGGACTGCCCCCAGGTTCGCTCGTGTACGTGGGAGATCGCCGGGAGCAGGACACGCGGATTTCCGTGATCGACTACGACGAGCAGCACGTGGAAGAACGGGACATCGCGACCATCGACGAATGTCTGCAGTTCAAGGACACGGCCACGGTCACCTGGATCAATGTCGACGAGATCGGCGAGCCGGGTCTCGTCGCCGCGTTCGGTCGCGTGCTGGGGTTTCATCCGCTCATGCAGGAGGACATCCTCAACACGGATCAGCGCGCCAAGGTGGAGGATCACGGCGACCACCTCTACATCGTGCTCAAGATGCTCGAGTGGTCCAAGGCCAGGGATGCGATGGACTCCGAGCAGTTGTCGATCGTCCTGGGTGCCCACTACGTGATTTCGTTCCAGGAACGCGCCGGAGACTTCTTCGATCCGTTGCGGGAACGGATACGGGGCTCCGTTGGCCGTATCCGGCGCCAGCGCTCGGATTTCCTCGCGTACTGCCTGCTCGATCTGGTCATCGACCACTACTTTATGGTCCTGGAAAGACTGGGCGACCGCATCGAACGCGTGGACGACGCCGTGATGACCCGCCCGGAACCCGCGGTCCTGCGGGAGATCCACCAGCTGAAGCGCGAACTGCTGTTCATGCGCAAATCGGTGTGGCCGATGAAGGAGACGATCGCGAGCCTGCGGCACACGGATACGATGCTCATTGCCAAGGCCACCCAGCCGTTCCTCCGGGATCTCCAGGATCACATCGAACAGGTGATCGACGGCATCGAGGCCTACCAGGACCTGCTGTCCGACATCCTCGCCACCTATCTTTCGACGCAGAGCAATCGCACCAACACGATCATGAAGGTGCTGGCGGTCTTCTCCGCCGTCTTCATGCCCCTGACGTTCATCACGGGCATCTTCGGAATGAACTTCCGGACCATGCCTCCCCTCGAGGGGGAGTGGGGCTTCGCCGGAACGCTGGGCGTCATGTTCGTCATGGGTGTCTCGATGGCCGCGTTCTTCGTGCTCAAACGCTGGCTCTGAACCAACCGGCGGCCGGCCCGCATCGAGTTGCTGCGCCGCATCACACCCTCGGCAGACGCGTCTCCGGGCAGCGCTCCCCGGCCATTCCCGCGGTCGTCAGTGCGCAGCGCCGAAAGCGCTGATTCACCAGCTACCAAAGGCTCGGATCGAGTTTCGAAGAATGACATCTGCGCTTCGGCGGCCTGGACATTTCCGTCCTGTCGCATGCTGCACCGCGCCGTCCGTGGGTCTCTGATTTGTCACGGAAAGAAGCGATTTCCCGCTGTCTTGCAAATATGCCGAACTGGGACTAAATTGATTTCGTTCCTCGGCGTAGCGTCCTGCCAGTCGCGACACGAAGCTTTCGCGCATCGGCGGGTATCGCTTTCGCAGGGGAAACAAAGAAAGAGTTCAGCAGCAACTTTTCAGCACAATTCGGGAGAGAGTCATGAAGCGATGGAGCACCCCCCTGGCAGGCAGCGTGAAAGCGCTCGCAGCCGCAGCGCTGGTAAGCGTCGCGACGGCCGCAGGCGCCGTGGATGCCAATCGGCTGAACAACGCCGACAAGGATCCCAACAACTGGCTGATGTACCACGGCTCGTACAAGGCGTGGCACTACAGCGATCTCAGCCAGATCAATGCGGCGAACGTGAAGAACATGCGCGTGGCCTGGGTCCACACGCCGAGCGCGAGCAAGCGCGGTGTGCAGTCGTTCCCCCTCGCCGTCGATGGCACGCTCTACTACACCAGCGCGTCCGGTCAGGTCTGGGCTCTGGACGGTGCCACCGGTGAGATGAAGTGGAAGTACGCCGCGAAACTGGATCAAGAACGCTCCGAAGGTACCTTCTACAACCCGTACAACCGCGGCATCGCGATCGGCTACGGCAAGGTGTACATGGGCACGACCGACGGCCGGATGATCGCCCTCGACGCCGCAACCGGAAAGGTCGTGTGGGACAAGATGATTCTCACGGTGGAAGGCGGCAACAAGGGCTTCACCGGCGCTCCCGTCATCGTGAAGGACATGGTGGTCATCGGGTCCAACGGCGGCGAACTCTCCGGTTGCTGCGGTCCGATCTTCGCGGTCGACGCGAACACCGGTGAAGTGCGCTGGCAGTTCGATACCATCGGTGGAGACGAGCGTTCCCGCGCGAGCTGGGGCAACGACTCCTGGAAGACCGGTGGTGGCGGCGGCTGGATGACCGGCACGTTCGACGAAGCGACCAATTCGATCTGGTGGGGCACCGCCAACCCGGCGCCTGACTACGACTGGGCTGGCGAAGCCTGGAAGACCGACGGTGCGCGTCCTGGCGACAACCTGTACAGCTCCTCGGTGGTGGTGCTCAATGCGGACACCGGCGAACTGAAGTCCTGGTTCCAGGAAATGCCGCACGACGCATGGGACTTCGACAGCGCTGTCGGTGAGTTCATGTCGATCGAGCGCAACGGCAAGCGGTACATGGTGCACCCCAACAAGGGCGGCATCATCTTCGTCTACAACGCCGATCCCGCCAATGCCCCGCTGAAGGTCGAAAACGCCTACATGCTGGGCAAGACGTACAACTACATCAAGGGCGTCGACGCGAAGAGCGGTCAACTCATCGGCCGTCGCGAGCTGCCGGAAGGCAAGCACACCGGCGTGTGCCCCGCCATCGACGGCGCGATCAGCTGGAACACCGGCGCGTACAACCCCAACACCGGGCTGCTGTACAAGGTCGGCCAGGAGTGGTGTTTCGACATCGAGGTCGTGAAGGCGGATCCGCCTCCCGCGTTCTCGGGTCAGGCCTACTTCGGCGCCAGCTGGACGTCGGTGCACCCGGCAGGACGCAAGGCCTTCGGCCATGTGTCCGCGCGTGATCCCATCTCCGGCAAGGTCAAGTGGGAGAAGGAGTACAAGTACCCGCCTCTGGCCAGCCTGCTTTCGACCAAGGGCAACCTCGTGTTCGTGCCCGGTGCCGATGGCAAGTTCGAGGCTCTGGATGCCCGTACCGGCGCGACCCTGTGGCAGCACAACAACGGCATCGGCCACCACGGCGGCGTCATCTCCTACACCGCCGGCGGCAAGCAATACATTGCCGTCGTGACGGGCTGGGGCAGCCACGTGGCCGGCAACTACTGCCCGCTGTTCGGCGAGCCGTTCTGCAGCATGCCCACGGATGCGGGCCAGCTGATGGTGTTCGCGCTTCCCTGAAGTACCGGGTGATGGAGCGCCGGTACGGATAACTTCGTAAACGGCTGCTTCGTTTTACGCGTTCAAGCGGGCGAGGGGTAACATTCCTCGCCCGCTTTTTCGTCCGGCACCGCCAGGTGCCCCACTACGCCACACGATCCAAGGATCGAGCAGTTCGAACAAGTGAAGGAGAGAACATGAATCACGCCGCGTCCAAGCACTGGCTTGCGGCCCTGGTGGTCACAGTTTCAGCGGGAGTCACGGGCTTCGCTCATGCAGCGGAAGAACCCGCCAAGGATGCCCAGCCCGCAGCCGCTGAACCCGCACCCCCGCCGCCCGCTCCGGAAAAGCCGAAGATCGACGTGCGGAAGTTGTTCGCCACCAATTGCAGCTGGTGCCATCAGGACTACGGCATGAAGGCTGCGGATGGTCCCAAGCTTGCCGGCACCAGGCTCACCGAGGAGCAGGTGATCGAACAGATCACCAGAGGCAAGACGCCCATGCCCGGATTCAGGAAGGTCCTGTCGCGCGAGCAGATCGAAGCGCTCGCGAAGTACATCAAAGGCCTGAAGGATCCCGACGCCCAGTAGTGCCGCGCCATGGCCACGAGGCGCCTCAGCGCGCCTCGGGCCGAAAGGCGACACCCCTCATGTCACATCGCAGGGACCCGCACGGACGCCAGGCTCATGGCGTCCGAAGCAATTCGAGACGAAGCTTGTATCCCCCGTATCGAACCGCGCCCTTGAGCACGCCCTTCGCCAGGTCGACGGGCACTTCGCCGACCATGACCTGGCCATCTTCTCCCGCTACGCGGAATTGGAATGTGCCATTCGAGAAACTGGCATTCCGCAGCGGATGAGCCTCCGTTCCGAACGTCTCGCTATTGGTCAACTGGAGCGTGCCCGAGAGGGACTCCCCCACCGTTGATATCCGCAGTTCAGCCGTCCCGCTGCTCATGCCGAGATACCACGGGCCCTTCCACAGTCCATCCATCGATGTTTCGCCCGCCCAGACGGACGGACCTGCCAATGCGAACAGACACGCGGCCGTCATCAGCCGCGCGCATTTCCCGAGACAGGATCTACTGATCATTCCGTTTTCCTCCAGTCGCTCGATACGGCACGACCACCGCTGAGAGGCTGGTCGCCCCGTCAGTCTCCGCACGGGCAAGAGGACCCGCGCCGCTTGACCCATTTCCCAGCTGCATTCAAACACAGCTGAGGGGAGGACATCCGGCCAGTGAGCCAGATGCACGTGGGTTCGATCGACGGAAAGGGCGGCAGGGGCCGTCGGGTGGAACGGAATCGCAGGAATGGTGAGGCCGCGGCACTCTCCGGCTTTTCGCATCGGACTGCAATCTGCCTTGCCGAGTTGCCCTGTTTCAATACAGCGGCCAATGTAGCTCGTGCATATCAGCTCGCAATATCCGGATGCCCAAGCCCATCTCCGGGAAACCCCAGGATTCTCGGCATCACGCGGAATGATTGCGGGAAATGCTGTTCACGCCCTGAGGGAGGACTGAGCATGCTCCCCCGCGCGTAACTCGTCACGAAGGGCGGCGCAAGTCCGGAGCATCCCCGGATGGATTCCGGGGAGGCCGCGCGGCAACGTTCGTCGACTCACCGACCACGAAGTCACGCGACGCTGCTTTCTTCCTCAGGCTGTTCGCGGTGCGGAGGCGGAGTCTCCTCGAACGACAGCACCACCTTTTCCTCCGCATCGAGCCCCACCGAAACACGACCGCCATTGATCAGGCGGCCAAACAACAGTTCGTCGGCCAGCGCACGCCGAATCGTGTCTTGAATCAACCGGGACATGGGCCGAGCGCCCATCAGGGGATCGAATCCGTTCTTCGCCAGATAGTCCTTCAACTCAGACGTGAACGATACATCGACCTTCTTCTCGTGAAGCTGCTCCTCGAGCTGCATGAGGAACTTGTCGACCACTCGAAGGATGATCTCGTAGCTCAACGGAGCGAAGGAGATGATGGCGTCCAGACGGTTCCGGAACTCGGGCGTGAACATACGCTTGATCTCGCCCATCTCGTCTCCGACCTGCTTTCCGAGCGTGAAGCCAATGGCCGTCTTTGCCAGCGTTTCGGCTCCCGCGTTGGTCGTCATGATGATCACGACATTGCGGAAGTCAGCTCGACGGCCATTGTTGTCGGTGAGTGTTCCGTGATCCATCACCTGCAGAAGAATGTTGAAGATGTCGGGATGCGCCTTCTCGATCTCGTCCAGAAGCAGCACGGCGTAAGGATGCTTGCTGATCGCTTCGGTCAGAAGACCGCCCTGATCGAATCCCACGTATCCCGGGGCGCACCAATGAGACGCGAGACAGCGTGGCGCTCCATGTATTCCGACATGTCGAAACGAATGAGTTCGACGCCCATGACATAGGCGAGCTGGCGCGCAACTTCCGTCTTTCCGACCCCGGTCGGGCCGGAGAACAGGAACGAACCGATGGGCTTCTGCGGATTGCCCAGACCGCTGCGCGACATCTTGATTGCGGCGGACAACGCATCGATCGCTCGTTCCTGGCCGAAGACGACCGCCTTGAGATCCCGATCGAGCGTCTTCAGGGCATTCCGATCGTTGGACGACACGTTCTGCGCCGGGATTCTCGCGATCTTCGCGATGATGTCCTCGATGTCGTGCTTGCCGATGACCTTTCGCTGCCGCGACTTCGGCAGGATGCGCTGCGCGGCCCCCGCTTCGTCGATCACGTCGATGGCTTTGTCCGGAAGATGACGGTCGTTGATGAAACGCGCCGACAGTTCGGCAGCCGACGAGAGCGCAGCTTCCGTGTAGCGAACACCGTGGTGCGCCTCGAACCGCGTCTTCAGCCCCCGAAGAATTGCCACCGTCTCGTCGACGCTCGGTTCGGTGACATCGATCTTCTGGAACCGTCGGGAGAGCGCATGATCCTTCTCGAAAATGCCACGGTATTCCTTGTAGGTCGTGGCACCGATGCACTTGAGCTGTCCGGAGGACAGGGCCGGCTTCAACAGATTCGACGCATCCAGCGTGCCCCCGATGCGGCGCCCGCGCCGATCAATGTATGGATCTCGTCGATGAAGAGAATCGCGTTGGGGTTGTCCGTCAGCTGTTTCAGTACCGCCTTCAGCCGTTGTTCGAAGTCCCCACGGTACTTGGTGCCCGCCAGCAGCGCACCCATGTCGAGGGCGTACACAACCGAGTGGCTGAGAATCTCGGGCACCTGCCCTTCGATGACGCGGCGGGCCAACCCTTCGGCAATCGCCGTCTTGCCGACCCCCGCTTCACCCACGAGAAGCGGGTTGTTCTTGCGGCGACGGCAGAGAATCTGGATGACTCGTTCCAGTTCCCTTTCCCTGCCGATCAGCGGATCGATCTTGCCGGAGATCGCAAGTGCGTTGAGGTTCTGTGTATAGGCCTCCAGAGCACCGCCGGCCGCGGGTTCCTGTTCCGTTTCCGCGTCGGCCTCCTGTTTGGCCGGCTGGGCACTGCTCTGGGGCACCTTGCTGATGCCGTGGGAGATGAAATTCACCACGTCCAGACGGGTGACACCTTTCTGGTGGAGGAAATACACCGCATGCGAATCCTTCTCGCCAAAGATGGCGACCAGCACGTTCGCGCCGGTCACTTCCTTCTTTCCGGAAGACTGCACGTGAAGGATCGCGCGCTGGATGACGCGCTGGAAACCCAGCGTGGGCTGGGTATCCACCTCGTCGCCGGTCACGACCGGCGTGTGTTCGTTGATGAAGTCGGTGAGTTGCTGGCGCAGCTCCTCGATGTTGGCGGCGCAGGCTCGCAACACCTCCGATGCGGAGGGGTTGTCCAGCATCGCCAGGAGCAGATGTTCCACGGTGATGAACTCGTGGCGCTCCTGCCTCGCCTCCATGAACGCCCTATGCAGGCTGACTTCGGAGCTCCTGGGCAATCATCTAACTTTCCTCCATCACACACTGCAGCGGATGCTGGTGCTGCCGTGCATAGGACAAGACCTGTTCCACCTTCGAGGCCGCGACGTCCTTGGGATACACGCCGCAGACTCCCATGCCTTCACGGTGCACCTTCAGCATGACCTGCGTCGCCTGCTCGCGCGTCATGCCAAAAAATTCTGCAATACACCGACCACGAAATCCATCGGCGTGTAATCGTCATTGAGCAGCAGAACCTTGTACAGCGGCGGCGGCTTGACCTTCTGCTTCTCGACCTCCAGGACGCCGCCTTCGCGAGGACCCGTTGCCATGACCTGGCTGCTATTCACCTTCGAGGAATGTGGTACCGAGTACCAAACCTATTTTGCGCGTTACCCGGAAATTTACAAGTGGACGAAAGGGCCGCGTTTTCAACGATGCCACGCTCGCTTGCCGTCCGCCTGCATGCACGGACCGGTCCTTCCCTCAACACCTGTATGAAGAGCCGCGATGGGGCTCGCCCACAGTTGTTGGAAAGGGATGGACCGGACTCGCGCATGATCTTTATTACATCTTCGCGATCATTGCCTGACCGAAACCGGAACACGACAGTTGTGTCGCCCCCTGCATCAGCCTGGCGAAGTCGTACGTCACGGTCTTCGCGGAGATCGCAGCCTCCATGCTGCGGATGATCAGGTCCGCCGCCTCCACCCACCCCATGTGCCTGAGCATCATCTCGGCAGACAATATCAACGACCCGGGGTTCACGTAATCCTTGCCGGCATACTTCGGGGCGGTTCCGTGTGTGGCTTCGAACATGGCCACGGAATCGGAAAGGTTGGCGCCGGGCGCGATGCCGATCCCCCCCACCTGGGCCGCAAGCGCATCGGAGATGTAGTCGCCGTTGAGATTGAGCGTCGCGATCACGTCGTATTCATCCGGACGCAGCAGGATCTGCTGCAGGAAGGCATCCGCGATGACGTCCTTGATGACCGTTCCGCCAGGGAGTTTCATCCACGGGCCGCCATCGAGCAGTTCCGCACCGAACTCGCGGCGCGCGAGGTCGTAGCCCCAGTCGCGGAACGCGCCTTCGGTGAACTTCATGATGTTGCCCTTGTGGACCAGGGTCACCGATCTGCGCTTGTTGGTTATTGCGTACTGGATGGCCTTGCGGACGAGCCGTTCCGTTCCTTCGCGGGATACCGGCTTGATGCCGATGCCCGATGTCTCGGGGAAGCGGATCTTCTTCACGCCCATCTCGCCGGTGAGAAACTTGATCACCTTCCGGCAGGCGTCGCTTTCAGCGGCCCATTCGATGCCGGCATAGATATCCTCCGAGTTCTCGCGGAAGATGACCATGTCCGTCTTTTCGGGATTCTTGAGAGGGCTGGGAACTCCCGCGAAATACCGGACCGGACGCAGGCACACGTACAGATCCAGTTCCTGCCGCAGAGCGACGTTGATCGAGCGGATTCCGCCGCCAACCGGCGTGGTGAGGGGTCCCTTGATGGAAACCACGTACTCCTTGGCGGCCTCGAGCGTTTCGTCGGGCAGCCACACATTCTCGCCATAGACCTTCGTGGACTTCTCGCCCGCGTAGATCTCCATCCAGGTGATCTGACGCTTGCCGCCATACGCAGTCGCCACGGCCTTGTCGACCACGGCCTTCATGACGGGAGTGATGTCCACTCCGGTGCCGTCACCTTCGATGAACGGAATCACCGGATGATCAGGCACGTTCAGCGTGAAGTCGCCATTGACCGTGATCTTTTCACCCGTCTTGGGCACTTGGATGTGTTTGTACATCGATGTCCTTTCGCGATTGAAGGAAAGAATGCGTCACGCAGCGGCCGCATTTCGGCCCGCGCCCCGTTCATCGACCCGCCTGGCATTCGAGTCGTCGAAGCGGTGCAAGTTTAGTCGACCGCTTCCCACTTGGCGACCTGCTGCGCCCCCATCCATGCCTGATGCATCGCTCTCGCATCCCTCACGGTGAGGGTCTGCGGGAAGTCCTTACCCAACCTTTCCCGCGCTTCGTGCACGATGCGCGCCAGGCACGGATGGAGCGTTCGGTCCCGTGCCCTGGCGTAGCCGCTGCCGAAGGCCGAATGCTGCAATGCACGCAGAAGCGCCTATCGCGATCCCGAATTGCATTCCACGATACGGGAAGAGAAGGTTGTGCCATGCTTCAACTTGTTGTTTTCAATGTCGTAATGACCACAATTGCGCCGTTGTTGCACCGCCGCATGGCTGTTCGGATACTTGGTTCAGTCACAGCGCCGGTTCCCGAGCAGGGACTCCGACGTTCAAAGGCGACCCCCCAACCCGGTTCGTCAAGCGGCCCCCAGATCCGGATTCTGGCCGCGATGTGCAATCTGGGCGCGGCGCGCACACAAATTGCGCCGTGGGCCTTCCTCCGCGCGGCGGATTGCCCGGTTGTCTGCGTCTGGTCCGTTCAAAGGACTCACGCCGGCGATCAGCCCAGCCTGCGCTCCCGATCACCTTCCGATGGAGAACACACCAATGAATCGCGAACTCAGCATCGCGCAGATGAAGAAAGACTGGGCGGAGAATCCGCGCTGGAAGGGCGTCAACCGTCCTTACACGGCAGAAGACGTCGACCGCCTGCGAGGCACCGTTCACATCGAGCACAGCCTTGCCCGGCGCGGCGCCGAAAAGCTCTGGACCCTGGTGAACACCGAGCCGTTCATCAACGCGCTCGGCGCCATGACCGGCAATCAGGCCATGCAGCAGGACAAGGCCGGCCTGAAAGCAATCTACCTGTCGGGGTGGCAGGTCGCCGCCGACGCCAACCTGTCCGGTGAGATGTATCCCGACCAGTCTCTCTATCCCGTCAACAGCGTGCCGGCCATCGTGCGCCGGATCAACAACACGCTGATGCGCGCCGATCAGATCCACCATTCCGAAGGCAAGGATGGCACTGACTGGTACGCCCCCATCGTGGCGGACGCGGAAGCCGGATTCGGTGGCGTGCTCAACGCCTTCGAACTCATGAAGGCGATGATCGAGGCGGGCGCTGCAGGCGTGCACTTCGAGGATCAGCTCGCCGCCGCGAAGAAATGTGGCCACATGGGCGGCAAGGTCCTCGTGCCCACCCAGGAGGCCGTGCAGAAGCTCGTAGCCGCCCGCCTTGCGGCGGACATCATGGGCGTTCCGACCCTCGTGTTCGCCCGCACGGATGCCGAAGCCGCGAACCTGCTCACGTCGGACGTGGATGAGAATGACAAACCGTTCTGCACAGGCGAACGCACGCCCGAAGGCTATTACCGGGTGATGAACGGGCTGCAGCAGGCGATCTCCCGTGGCCTTGCCTACGCGCCATACGCCGACCTCATCTGGTGCGAAACCGGCAAGCCCGACCTCGAGTTCGCCCGGCAGTTCGCGGAAGCCATCCACCGCAAGTTCCCCGGCAAGCTTCTGTCGTACAACTGCTCGCCCTCCTTCAACTGGAAGAAGAACCTCGACGACGCGACCATCGCCAAGTTCCAGCGTGAACTGGGCGCCATGGGTTACAAGTTCCAGTTCATCACGCTGGCCGGCTTCCACGCGCTCAACTACGGCATGTTCGATCTCGCGTACGGCTACGCCCGCGACAACATGACCGCCTTCGTCGAATTGCAGCAGAAGGAATTCGCGGCGGCCGATCGCGGCTTCACCGCCGTGAAGCATCAGCGCGAGGTCGGTACGGGTTATTTCGACGAGGTGACCCAGGTCATCCAGTCGGGGCAGTCCTCCGTCACCGCTCTCACCGGCTCCACCGAGGAAGAGCAGTTCGCCTGACCGGGGCCTCCGTCCCTCGAGCCCGGGCACTGCCCGGGCTTTTTTGTCCCTGCGCCACTTGGTAAGAACTAATGCCATAATGCGGGATTCCTCGTCTCGTCAGAACCGGAGCACCCCATGACCGCGCCCTCCTACGGCCCAGGCATCGAAATCCTTGCCCCCGTCACCCCGGAATACAGCCAGATCCTCACGCCCGATGCCGTCGCCTTCATCGCGAAATTGCACCGGGCCTTCGATGTGCGCCGGCTGGAATTGCTGGAGCGGCGCAAGGTACGTCAGGCCGAACTGGACGCCGGCAAGCTGCCCGATTTCCTGCCCGAGACGCGTCACATCCGGGAAGGAGACTGGAAAGTCGCTTCCGTGCCGCAGGATCTTCAGGACCGCAGAGTCGAGATCACCGGTCCGACGGACCGCAAGATGGTGATCAACGCGCTCAATTCGGGCGCGAACATGTTCATGGCGGACTTCGAGGATTCCAGCACGCCCACCTGGGACAACCAGATCCAGGGGCAGATCAACATGCGGGACGCGCTGGACCGGACCATTTCGTTCACCAGCCCCGAAGGCAAGAAGTACGCGCTCGCAGAGAAGACCGCCACGCTGCTCGTCCGTCCCCGTGGCTGGCACCTGACCGAGAAGCACGTCCGGGTCGACGGCAAGCCGGTTTCCGGCGGCCTGTTCGACTTCGGCCTGTACTTCTTCCACAACGCGGCAAGACGCGTGAAGCAAGGGTTGCGGCATCTATCTGTACCTTCCCAAGATGGAGAGCCACCTGGAGGCGCGGCTCTGGAACGACGCCTTCGTGCTGGCACAGAAGGAACTGGGCCTGCCGGTCGGAACCGTCAAGGCAACCGTACTGATCGAAACGATCATGGCGACGTTCGAGATGGAGGAGATCCTCTACGAACTGCGCCACCACTCCGCCGGCCTCAATTGCGGCCGCTGGGACTACATCTTCTCCTGCATCAAGAAGTTCAAGAAGCAGCCGGATTTCATTCTTGCGGACCGCGGCTTGGTCACCATGACCAGCCCGTTCATGCGCGCCTATTCGCTGCTCCTCATCAAGACCTGCCACAAGCGAGGCGCCTTCGCCATGGGGGGAATGGCGGCGCAGATCCCCATCAAGAACGATGCCGCGGCCAACGATGCCGCCCTCGCCAAGGTGCGCGCCGACAAGGAGCGCGAAGTGACCGACGGTCATGACGGCACCTGGGTGGCACACCCCGGCCTGGTCCCCATCGCGAAGGAGGTCTTCGACGCCGGCATGAAGACGCCCAATCAGATCTCGCGCCAGCGGGACGACGTCAATGTGACCGCAAAGGATCTTCTCGACTTCCAGCCCCAGGCGCCCATCACGGAACAGGGCCTGCGCACGAACATCAACATCGGCATCCAGTACATGGGAGCCTGGCTCGCGGGCACGGGCTGTGTGCCGATCTTCAACCTGATGGAAGACGCGGCGACGGCCGAGATCTCGCGAGCACAGATCTGGCACTGGATCCGCAGCCCCAAAGGCGTTCTGGACGACGGCCGCAAGGTCACGAAGGAGTTGTTCCAGTCGCTGGTGCCGCAGGAGCTTGCCCGCGTGAAGGAAATCCTCGGGGACAAGCAATATGCCGCAGGGCAGTACGAGGAAGGCGCGAAGATGTTCCAGGAACTGACGCTCGCCGAAGACTTCGCGGAGTTCCTCACCCTGCCTGCCTACGACTACGTGATCGCGCACGAGCACCGCTGAGCCGGGGATGGCCCGGGTCATTCTGGTCAACAAGCCCTACGGCGTGTTGAGCCAGTTCTCCGGGCCGCCCGGCGTTCGTACCCTGCGTGACTTCGTTCCGGTTCCGGACGTGTATCCGGCCGGACGGCTCGATGCCGACAGTGAAGGATTGCTTGCACTGACTGACGACGGCGCGTTGCAGGCCCGCTTGTCCGATCCCCGCCACAAGCAGCCCAAACGATACTGGGTGCAGGTGGAAGGAACACCAGTGCAGGAACAACTCGACCACCTCGCGCGGGGAGTCACGCTGAAGGACGGTCCCACCCGGCCGGCGAAGGTGGTGGCGATCGACGAGCCGCCCAACCTCTGGGCGCGGGACCCTCCTGTCCGCTTTCGCAAGACCGTCCCGACCCACTGGTTGCAGCTGGAGATTACGGAAGGCCGGAATCGCCAAGTGCGCCGGATGACGGCGGCGGTGGGATTGCCGACCCTGCGGCTCATCCGGGCGAGCATCGGTCCCTGGTGCTTGCGGGATCTTCTTCCCGGCCAGTGGCGGGACGTTCCGGTTCCACGGCCCTGAACGGGCTTTGACGCTCCGGCCAGCGGCAATTATTCTGCCTTCCGCTCATATCCCCGGCTCCTGGCGGCGGGTCACTCCATGCACCGCCGCGCGGTCATTTCGAAGCGCCTCCATGCTTCGCCGGTACTCATGAACGACTGGAACGAACTGTTCAAGATCACCATCGCACTGTTCGCCATCGTCAATCCGGTGGGCGGAATCCCCATGTTCCTCATGACCACCAGTGACTGGGACATCGGGCAGCGGCGCCGGACAGCCCAGACCGTAGCCATCACAGTGTTCCTCGTACTCGCATTGGCCTCGCTCGTCGGCACGCTCATGCTGGAGTTCTTCGGCATCAGCATTGCGTCATTCCAGGTCGGGGGTGGCATTCTGCTCATGCTATTGTCGGTGTCGATGATGCAGGCGCGCGAGAACGGTCTGCGGCAGACGCCCCAGGAGTCGGAGGAGGCCGCGGCACGGCAGGCGGTCGCGGTGGTCCCGCTGGCCATTCCCCTGTTCGCCGGCCCCGGCGCCATCAGCACGATGATCATCGCCAGCCACCGTGTTCCGGGCATTCTCTTCCAGCTGAAGCTGCTCATTCCGTCGGCGCTGATCGCCATCGCCGTCTGGGCCGTGCTGCGGCTCGCCGCACGTCTGGCTCACCGCCTCGGCACCACCGGAATGAACATCATCACGCGCCTCATGGGACTCACGCTGGCGGCACTGGCCGTGGAATTCATCGCGAAGGGATTGCAGGAATTGTTTCCGGGATTGGGAGGTTGAACGTGCCCTGGGCTCCGCATGTCACCGTGGCCACCGTGCTCGAACGCGAAGGCCGTTTTCTGCTCGTCGAGGAACAGACCGAGGACGGCATCCGCTTCAACCAGCCTGCCGGGCACCTTGAGCGCAACGAATCGCTCGTGGAAGGCGCCGTGCGCGAATCGCTGGAGGAAACCGGCCATCACGTCGCCATCGAGCACCTCATCGGCGTCTATCGCTGGCCGCATCCGCAGCGCGATCTCGTCTATCTGCGCTTCGCCTTCGCCGGTCGCGTGCTGTCCCACGACGCGGATCGGCGCCTGGACGAAGGCATCCTGCGCGCTGTCTGGATGACGCCCGATGAAATCCGCGCCACGGCGTCCCGGCATCGCAGTCCGCTGATCCTGCAGTGCATCGACGACTATCTCGCCGGCCGGCGATTCGATCTCTCGCTGCTCAGGCACTATCCATGAAACGGCAGGCCGTCAGCGTGGAGCCCGTCGTCCGCATTTCCGGGTCATGAAGAAGAGCAAGGTCATCGTTGGCCTCTCCGGCGGCGTGGATTCCGCCGTGGCTGCGTGGCTCCTCAAGGAGGAAGGCCACGAGGTGATCGGCTTGTTCATGAAGAACTGGGAAGACGACGATACCGACGAATACTGCACGTCGCGCGAAGACCTCGTCGACGCCGTGTCCGTGGCCGACGTGATCGGCATCGATGTGGAGGCGGTGAACTTCGCGGCGGAATACCGCGACCGCGTCTTCCGCCTTTTCCTCGACGAATATCGTGCCGGGCGCACGCCCAATCCGGACATCCTCTGCAACAGCGAGATCAAGTTCAAGGCGTTTCTCGATCACGCCCTTGCGCTGGGCGCCGACCACATCGCCACCGGCCACTATGCCGGAGTCCGGGAGGTCGACGGGCGCTTCGAACTGCTCAGGGCCGCCGATGCCTCGAAAGACCAGAGCTACTTTCTGCACCGTCTGAATCAGGTGCAGCTGTCGCGAACCCTCTTCCCGTTGGCGAGCTGGATGAAAAAGGACGTACGCGCGTTGGCGCAAAGACTCGCACTGCCCAACCACGCGAAGAAGGATTCGACCGGAATCTGCTTCATCGGCGAGCGCCCGTTCCGGGAATTCCTGCAGCGGTACATGCCGACCGAACCGGGCGACATGAAGACGCCAGACGGCAGGACCATGGGCCGGCATTCCGGGCTCATGTACTACACCATCGGGCAGCGGCAGGGGCTCGGGATCGGCGGCGAGGGCCTGCCCTGGTACGTGGCCGGCAAGGACCTGCCGCGCAACGAATTGATCGTCGTGCAGGGTCACGATCACCCCGCCCTGTCGGCGCCGGCCCTGGAAGCCCTCGATCTGTCCTGGATCGCAGGCTCGGCACCCGACCTCGCGATCCCTCTCACCGCGAAGACCCGGTACCGCCAGCAGGATTCCGCCTGCAGGATCTCGCCGGGATCTTCCACGGATGGCATTCGCGTGATCTTCGACCATCCCCAATGGGCCGTGACGCCCGGACAGTCGGTGGTCTTCTACGATGCGCAGGTATGCCTGGGCGGTGGTGTCATCGAGCAGGCTGCCGACTTGCCGCAGGGCACCGACCGGGAATCAACCCAACACCGCGCGGACTCGGTCGCGTAGCGCCGGCAACAGCCCGCTCTCGAACCACGGATTGCGCTTGAGCCATCCGGTATTGCGCCAGCTCGGATGCGGCAGGGGCAGATACGCCGGCAGATATTCCTCGTGCGCGGCCACCGTTTCCGTCATGCCGCGCTTGCGCCGGGCTCCCAGATAGAACGCATGCGCGTAGCTGCCCACGAGAAGCGTGAGCCGCACCTCTCGCAACAGTTGTCCGATTCTGGCGTGCCACAGCGGCGCGCATTCCCGGCGCGGAGGCAGGTCCGCCCCATCCACGGTTCCCGGATAGCACAGCCCGATCGGCACGATCGCCACTCTCGAGATGTCGTAGAACTCCTCGTCGCTCATGTCGAGCCACTGTCTGAGCCGCCGGCCCGACGGGTCGTTCCACGGAATGCCGGTCTCGTGCACGAGCCGGCCCGGCGCCTGGCCCACGATCAGGAGCCGTGCCGTACCGCTCACCCTCAGCACCGGCCGCGGTTCGTGCGGCAGCGAACCGGCACACGCCCGACAGGCACGCACCTCCTCGAGCAGTTCGGAGGGCGAGGGCCGAAACTCGCTCATTTCGCCGCGCGCCTCATCGCTTCCATTTAGAATCCGCGCTTTGCAAGCGCTCCTCTCTCCATGCAACTTTCTTCCCTTACGGCCATTTCCGCTCTCGACGGGCGCTATCGCGGCAAGACCTTCCGGCTCGCGGAACAGTTCAGCGAGTTCGCCCTCATCCGCTACCGCGTGATCGTCGAGATCGAGTGGCTCAAGGCCTTGGCCGCCCATCCCGGCGTGATGGAACTCCCGCCGTTCTCGCCGGAGTCCATCGCCGTCCTGGACCAGGCCATCAAGAGCTTCGGCGTCGCGGACGCCGAAGCGGTGAAGGCCATCGAGAACCGCACCAACCACGACGTCAAGGCCGTCGAGTACTGGTTGCGCGAGCGGTTCTCGGCCGATACGGAGATCGCGGCCGCGAACCAGTTCCTGCACTTCGCCTGCACGTCCGAGGACATCAACAACCTTTGCCACGCCATGATGCTGCGCGATGCCCGCGCGCAGGTGATGCTGCCTGCCCTGGACGCGGTGGGCGTGCGGCTGGCGCAGCTCGCGCACGAACTCGCGGACGTACCGATGCTCTCTCGCACCCACGGCCAGCCAGCCACGCCGACGACCGTGGGCAAGGAACTCGCCAACGTGGTCGCGCGGCTTCATCGGGCACGCCGGCGCCTTGCCGACGTGCCGCTGACCGGCAAGATCAACGGCGCCGTGGGCAACTATAACGCCCACGTGGTCGCCTACCCCGCCGTCGACTGGCCCGCCCTTGCCCGGTCGTTCGTCGAAGGCCTCGCCATCGAGTTCAATCCGCACACGACCCAGATCGAGCCGCACGACTGCATTGCCGAACTGTGCGATGCCTACGTCCGCGCGAACACCATTCTTCTGGATCTGGATCGCGACCTGTGGGGCTACATCAGCCTCGACTACTTCAAGCAGAAGCTCAAGGCCGGCGAAGTCGGTTCTTCCACCATGCCTCACAAGGTGAACCCCATCGACTTCGAGAACTCCGAGGGAAACCTGGGCGTCGCCAATGCCCTGCTGCAGCACCTTGCGGTCAAGCTGCCTGTCTCGCGGTGGCAGCGCGACCTCACCGACTCCACCGTCCTGCGCACGATGGGCACTGCGCTGGGACACACGCTGCTCGCGTGGGATTCGTGCCTGCGCGGACTGGGCAAGCTCGAACCCAATCCCGCCCGGCTGGCCGCCGATCTGGATGCCAACTGGGAGGTTCTCGCCGAGCCGATCCAGACGATGATGCGCCGCTTCGGCGTGCCCGAAGCCTACGAGCAGCTGAAGGCGCTGACGCGTGGCAAGCGGGGCATGAACGAGGAGACGCTGCGGGAATTCATCCAGTCGCTCTCGATTCCGGAGCCTGACAAGCACCGGTTGTTGGCGTTGACTCCAGCCACCTACGTCGGCCTCGCAGCCGATCTCGCCAGGGACGTCTGATCGCAGGGGCGCAACGGGGCCGTTGAAACCGCGCCCCTTACGCCCCATGTGTTCGGGTGAGACCGTCCATCGAGGAACACCATGACCGAACACGCCATCGACGTCACCGAATCCACTTTCGCGCAGCAGGTCGTCGCGGAATCGCATCGGCGACCCGTCCTCGTGGATTTCTGGGCGCCGTGGTGCGGCCCTTGCCGCGCCCTGACTCCCGTGCTCGAGCAGGTGGCGGCCGAGTTCGAAGGGAAGTTTCTGCTCGCCAAGGTGAACTCCGACGACAATCCGGCGCTCTCTGGCGAATTCGGCGTTCGGAGCATTCCCAACGTGAAGGCCTTCGTCGGCGGTGAACTGGTCGACGAATTCGTGGGGGCACAGCCGGCCTCGGCCGTGCGCGCCTTCGTCCAGCGGTTGCTGCCGTCCGCGGCCGAACTCAAGCGCCGCGAGGCTGCAGCCCTCGCCGAAAGCGGAGATCTCGCAGGTGCTATCGCGTTGCTGGAGGCCGCTCTTGCGGAAGAGCCACGCAACGACCGTATCCGCGTCGATCTCGCGGAAGGACTGCTTCGCACCGATCGAGCTAACGATGCACGCCAGGTGATCGATGCCGTGAGCCCGCTGGCGGCGCAGGACAACGCTCTGGCCCAGCGGTTGGCCGGCATCCGCGTGGCGCTCACGGCCCCCGATGCAGGCGACGAAGCCGCCCTGCGGGCAAAACTGGAAGCCGATCCGGCAGACCACGGCAGCCGCATCAGGCTCGCGAATCTGCTGGTCGCCACCGGCCGGCACGAAGCCGGCATGGAACAACTGCTGGAGTCCTTGAAGCGTGACCGCCATCACGGCGAGGATGCCGCGCGAAAGGCCATGCTGGGGGTGTTCGACCTGCTGGGATCCCGCCATCCGCTCGTGCCGGTCTTCCGGCGCAAGCTGGCGGCGACTCTAAACTGAGGGACGCCGGCGTGCCCGCAGGTATTCGAAGACCACCGGGAGCAGCGACAGGATGATGATGAGCAGGATCACCTTGGTGATGTTGTTCTTCACGGCCGGGATGTTGCCGAACAGATAGCCGCCGTAGCACAGCAGTGCGACCCACAGCACCGCACCGCCCACGTTGAACGCGATGAATCGCCGGTAGTCCATGGCGCCCACGCCCGCCACGAACGGGGCGTAGGTGCGGACGATGGGCACGAACCGCGCGATCACGATCGTCTTGCCCCCGTGGCGCTCATAGAACGCGTGCGCATGTTCGAGATGCTTCCGGTTGAGGAACCAGGAGTCCTCCATCCGGAACACCCGGGGACCGAGCCAGCGTCCGATGCCGAAGTTGAGGGAGTCTCCCGACACGGCAGCGACGATCAGCAGCATGACCAGCAGGTGAACGTTGAGGGCACCCACGCCGGCCAGGGTGCCGGCGACGAACAGCAGCGAATCTCCGGGCAGGAAGGGCGTGAAGACGAGGCCTGTCTCGCAGAAGATGATGCCGAACAGCAGGGCGTAGATCCAGTTGCCGTAGTCCCGCGCGAACTCGAACAGATGCTGGTCGAGGTGCAGGATCAATCCGGCGAACTGCGTGATCAGTTCCACGCCGCGCGACCGCCCGTCAGACGACCGCTTCCTCGCGCTTGCGTTCGGGCTTGACCAGGTCCTCGCGCTTGATGCCCAGGTACATGACCAGCGGGCTCGCCACGAGCACGGACGAATAGATGCCGAACAGGATGCCGATGGTCAGCGCCAGGGCGAAGTAGAACAGCGTGTCTCCGCCAAAGAACAGGATGGACGTGACCATGAGCTGCGTGCAGCCGTGCGTGATGATCGTCCGCGAAATGGTGCTGGTGATGGCGTTGTTGATGACGTCCGGCACGGCCGCCTTGCGCATCTTGCGGAAGTTCTCGCGCACGCGGTCGAACACCACCACCGATTCGTTCACGGAGTATCCCAGCACCGCGAGCACGGCGGCCAGGACAGGCAGCGAGAATTCCCACTGGAACAGCGCGAAGAACCCGAGAATGATCACCACGTCGTGCAGGTTGGCGATGATGGCCGCCAGGCCGAATTTCCACTCGAACCGCAGAGCAAGGTAACCCACGATCCCCAGGGCGACCAGCGCGATGGCGATGAGCCCGTTCTCCACGAGTTCCTTGCCCACCTGCGACCCGACGAAATCCACGCGCCGGAGCACCACCGCAGGGTCCTGCGCCTTCAGCGTCTGGAGCACCTGCTCGGACATGACGGCACCGGACACGCCCTGCTTGGTGGGCAGCCGGATGAGGGCCGTCTGCGCATTGCCGAAGTTCTGCACGGTGGCATCGGCGAAGCCTGCCTTGCCCAGGACATCCCGCACCTGATTGATGTTCGCCGCGTGCCCGTAGTTCACCTCCATGACCGTGCCACCGGTGAACTCCACGCCGAAGTGCAGGCCCTTGGTGAACAGGAAGACGACCGCCAGGATGAACGTGACGAGCGAGATCACGTTGAACACCGGCGCATACCGCATGAACGGGATGTCTTTGCGGATGCGGAAGAATTCCATCTTTCTATGTCCTCGGAACTTGGCGGGGCGCCGGTCAGACGGGCGCGGCGGACTGCTTGTGCCAGTTGGTGTTGCCGATCGACAGGCCGTCCAGCTTGCGGCGGCTGCCGTACATCAGGTTCACGATGCTGCGGGACACCAGCACGGCGCTGAACATGGAGGTCAGGATGCCGAGACAGTGCACGACCGCGAATCCGCGGATGGGCCCGCTGCCGAACATGAACAGCGCAATGCCGGCGATCAGCGTCGTGATGTTGGAGTCCAGGATCGTGCCCCACGCCCGCTCGTAACCGGCGGCGATCGCCGCCTGCGGCGTGGTCCCGTTGCGCAATTCCTCGCGCACCCTTTCGTTGATCAGCACGTTCGCGTCGATGGCCATGCCCAGCGTGAGCGCGATGGCCGCGATGCCGGGCAGCGTCAGCGTCGCCTGAAGCATCGACAGCAGCGCCACCAGCAGGACCAGGTTCACGGCCAGCGCCATGACGGAGATCACGCCGAACAGCATGTAGTAGATGATCATGAACACGCCGATCGCCGTGAACCCGATCAGCGTGGACTTCCAGCCCTTCTCGATGTTCTCCGCGCCCATGCTGGGGCCGACCGTGCGTTCCTCCACGATCTCCATCGGTGCCGCCAGCGAACCCGCGCGCAGCAGGATGGCGAGCTTCGTGGTTTCCTCGGCCGTGAACATGCCGGTGATCTGGAACCGGTTCGAGAACTCGCTCTGGATCCGTGCCACCGAGACGGCCTCGCCCTTGCCCTTCTCGAAGAGGATGATGGCCATCAGCTTGCCGACGTTTTCGCGAGTGAGATCGCGCATGATCCGTCCGCCGGGGCTGTCCAGGGACACGGACACCGCGGGCCTCTGGTTCTGGTCGAACGTCGGGCCGGCATCCACGATCCGCTCGCCCGTCAGCACGACCTGCTTGCGGACGATCACCTGGCTTGCAGTTCCATCGCGCTGGCGTTCGGTGAACACCTCGGAACCCACGCCGGGCGTCCCCGCGCGGGTCGCTTCCTCGTCCACCATCCGGACTTCCAGCGTGGCGGTGCGGCCCAGGATGTCCTTCGCCCGGGCGGTGTCCTGCACGCCGGGAAGCTGCACGACGATCCTGTCCGCGCCCGACTGCTGGATGATGGGCTCGGCCACGCCCAGCTCGTTCACCCGGTTGCGCATGGTCGTGATGTTCTGCTGGACGGCGAAGTCCTGGATGCTCTTCTGCGTCTCGGGCTTCAACGACATGGAGACGATCTGGTCGGTGCCCTCCGACTTGGTCTTGAGCGTGACGCCGGGGAGATTGCGCTCGATGACCTCCAGACCCTTGTCGCGGGTGGCTTCGTCACGGAAACGGATGTTCACCGTCTGGCCCTCCCGTCCCACGCCGGCGTAGCGAACGTCCTTCTCGCGAAGAAGCTGGCGGACGTCGCTCGCGTACCGGTCGGCCGCCTTGGTCAGCGCGCCGTTCATGTCGACCTGCATGAGGAAGTGCACGCCGCCGCGGAGGTCCAGGCCCAGATACATGGGGAGCGCGTTGATCGCCCGCATCCACCCCGGCGCGTTCGAGAGCAGGTTGAGCGCCACCACGTAGTCGTCGCCCAGCGCCTTCTGCAAGACGTCCTTCGCCTTCAGCTGCGTGTCGGGATCGGCGAACCGCACCTTGACGCCGCTGGGCTCGAGGAAGGAGCCCTGGGTCTTCACGCCCTCCTTCGACAAGGTCTCTTCGACCTTGGCGGCGAGGGCGGTGTCAGCCGTCAGGCCTGCGCGCACCGGCGACACCTGCACGGCGGGGACTTCGCCGAAGATGTTCGGTGCGGCGTAGAGCAGGCCCACCAGCAGGACGATGCCGATGGCCAGATATTTCCAGAGGGGATAGCGGTTCATGGTTCAGTCCGGCCCGGATGGACCGGCCTCGAAAGATGCATCAGTTCGCGTTCTTGAGAGAGCCCTTGGGCAGCACAAGCGCGATGGACGGCTTCTGCACCTGCAGTTCCACGCCGTCCGCGACTTCGATGCTCACGTACTGTTCGCCGACCTTGGTCACCTTGCCCAGAATGCCGCCGCCCGTGACCACTTCGTCGCCCTTCGCCAGCGCCGCGAGCAGCGCCTTGTGTTCCTTGGCCTTCTTCGCCTGCGGCCGGATCATCAGGAAGTACAGCACGACGAACATGAGGATGATGGGCATGAGACCGAGGAGGTCCAATCCGCCCTGCGCGCCACCCGCGCTCTGGGCCCAAGCCTGGGAAATCAGCACTGTCCGCTCCTAATCCAATTGCACCGAGGGCGCACGCCAGGCCTTCGGCGTGCTTCGAACGCTCCGTCTCGCACCGGCCGGCCGCGCATTGCGATGCTCGGCGCCCGCGAGTCCGGGGAGGGCAAAAAAGGCGCGCATTCTAGCACGCACCCCCTCGCAGACCACGAAAAACTCAACGCCATCAACGACTATCCGGCCGTCCGCCGGGCTCGAAAATCCTTGACGAACGCCTCCATGGAACCACTGCGGATCGCGGCGCGGAGCCCCGCCATGAGATCGTGGTAGTAGTGCAGGTTGTGAAGGGTATTGAGCCTCGCACCGAGGATTTCGTTCATGCGCTGCAGATGGTGCAGATACGACAGCGAGAAGTTGCGGCACGTGTAGCAGCCGCATTCCGGATCGGGAGGTGCGGTGTCGGCGCGGAAGCGGCTGTTGCGCAGCTTGAGCGTTCCGTTGCGCGTGAACAGCCAGCCGTTGCGGGCGTTGCGGGTGGGCAGGACGCAGTCGAACATGTCGATGCCGCTGGCGACCGCCTCGACCAGATCCTCGGGCGTGCCCACGCCCATCAGGTAGCGCGGGCGGTCCGGCGGCAGCCGGGGGGCGGTATGAGCAAGGATCCGCCGCATGTCTTCCTTGGGTTCGCCGACGGACAGTCCGCCGATCGCATAGCCGTCGAAGTCCAGTTCCTTCAGCCGTTCGAGGGAGCGGTCGCGCAGGGCCTCGAACATGCCCCCCTGCACGATTCCGAAGAGCGCGTTGCGGCAGCCTTCGAAAGCACGCTTGCTCCGTTCGGCCCAGCGCAGCGAGAGCAGCATGGAGGTCTCGGCCTCCCGTTCCGTGGCGGGATAGGGCGTGCACTCGTCGAAGATCATGGCGATGTCGGAATCGAGCGTGCGCTGGATGCGCATGGATTCCTCCGGCGTCAGCAGCAGCCGGTCGCCGTTCACGGGCGAGCGGAATTTCACGCCCTCTTCCGTCACCTTGCGCAAGGCGCCGAGACTGAAGACCTGGAACCCTCCGGAATCGGTGAGGATCGGTCCGTTCCACCCCATGAACCGGTGCAGCCCCCCGTGCTGGCCGATGACATCCAGGCCCGGGCGCAGCCACAGGTGGAACGTGTTCGACAGCACGATCTGCGACCCGATGGCCTTCAGTTCGTCCGGACTCACCGACTTGACCGCACCGTACGTGCCCACGGGCATGAACAACGGCGTCTCGACCACACCATGGTTGAGCACGAGCCGACCGGAACGCGCTGCCCCGTCGGTCGCCAGCACCTCGAACGCCAACGCACTCAATGGAAAGCCCTCCGCGCTGCGCGCTCCGGGGTGAGCGCTTGGGAACGGCCCGGCGCGCATCGAACAACCCTCCGCGCTGCGCGCTCCGGGGCGAGCGCTTGGGAGCGGCCCGGCGCGCTCATGGGAACTCCCTCCGCGCTGCGCGCTTCGGGGCGAGCGCTTGGGAGCGGCCCGGCGCGCTCATGGGAACTCCCTCCGCGCTGCGCGCTTCGGGGCGAGCGCTTGGGAGCGGCCCGGCGCGCTCATGCACTCACCCCACGCCGGTCGATGAACATCGCGTCCCCGTAACTGAAGAACCGGTAGCGCGCTTCGATGGCATGCGCGTAAGCGCGGCGGATCGTCTCCATGCCGCCGAAGGCGCTCACCAGCATGAGCAGCGTCGAGCGGGGAAGGTGAAAGTTGGTGAGCAATGCATCCACGACCTTGAATTCGTAACCGGGAGTGATGAACAGGCGTGTCTCGCCCGAGCACGCGTGAAGGTTGCCGTCCGCCGCCGCGGATTCCAGTGCACGGATGCTGGTGGTGCCCACCGCGATCACCCGGCCACCGGCGGCTCGGACCTGCGCAACGGTGTCCACGACCTCCGCGGACACCTCGAATCGTTCCGAATGCATCCGGTGCTCGGAGAGATCGTGCACCCGCACGGGCTGGAACGTCCCCGCTCCCACGTGCAGGGTGATCCGGCGGACGAGCACGCCCATCGCTTCCAGGTCGGCGATCATGCCTTCGGTGAAGTGCAATCCTGCCGTGGGCGCCGCCACCGCACCGGCGTGCCGCGCATAAACCGTCTGATACCGGCGTTCGTCCTGCGCCTGTGCGGTACGCCCGATGTAGGGCGGCAGCGGCAACTCGCCGTGACGCTCCAGAATCTCCAGCACACCGGTGTCGCCCACAAAGCGCAACCGGAAGAACTCCCCTTCGCGCCCAAGCACTTCGGCGACCACGGCTTCGGCAAAGGTGAGTCGGCTGCCCGGCCTGGGACTGTGGCTTGCGCTCACCTGGGCCAGCGCCTCGCGATCGTCCAGCACGCGCTCGATCAGCGCCTCCACCCGACCCCCGGTGTCCTTGACTCCGTGCAGGCGTGCCTTGATCACGCGCGTGTCGTTGAACACGAGCAGATCGCCCGGCCGCACACAACCGGGTAGATCGCGGAACAGGCCATCCTGGAATCGACCGCTCGCAACATCGACACGCAGCAGACGGCTGCCGGCACGGTCCGGAGCCGGCTCCTGTGCGATGAGTTCGGCGGGCAGGTCGTAGTCGAAGTCGTCGAGCGTCATGGGGCGCGCATTATGCGTGCGATCCGGGGCCCGGACCAGCCGAGGCTTTCCCAACGGCAGACACTCGTCCATAATCGCGACCCCGATCAGGGCGGCGGCGGGCACAAGTTGCCCCCCCGGATCGGCGCATCCATCTCTGGCCGGGATGGCGGAATCGGTAGACGCACGGGACTCAAAATCCCGCGGTGGCAACACCATGGGGGTTCGATTCCCCCTCCCGGCACCAAGCACACTTCCAAGAAGATCCAGAATTGTCCGGAAAGGGACGATCCTCATAGGGGAAACGTCGCTTCCGAGCTCCGGCATTGTCTACAGCGTTCCGTTGCGAGCTGGCGGTTTCTGGAATACGTATGGGGGTACATCTTGGTACGTCTGGTCAGGGGAGGTACGCCTCTACGGGGCCCTGAAGGAATCGAAACTGCCGGAGTTCCTCGAAAAGCTAGATGCCTGCGGAGGCAACAAGCTGGCCTAGCTCGCGATGCGTTTTCTCTTGCTGACGTTCGTCCACCCAGGCGAGATGCGCGGCGCGGCGTGGAACGAGTTCGATATCGAGAAAGCAGTGCGGCTCATCCCCGCCCGGCGCGTGTCGAGATCAGCGAGCAGACGCCGCGTTTCGTGCAGACACCCGTCCACGATCTGTACGGCGCCGTCGATCGCTGGACGCCGATGAATCCGGCGTGACCGTGCTGCCGTACGTGGAAGGTCGTGGCCAGGCGCGCAACGTTCTAGCCCGACTTGGCTGTCATATCGGGAATCGACTTGTAGTCACCGCCGATTCCCGGACGGCTCTCGATCTCGTCGCACCCACGAATCCTAGTGATGTGCGCGAGAACGAGAGATCGAGCGTCACGGGGATCAGGACACCGAGTGCATCGACGGGCAATGGAATGTCGAGAAGCCGCCGTTATTCGGTCGGCGAACCGGTCCACTGCGGGCGTCGATGTCGGGCGTTCTCCGATTGGCGCGCGCCCTGAGCGCCGCCCGGCCCTGCGATCAGGAATCTCGCGGTGAAGCCGGTGCCGCGCGCGCGCGTTCGCGGAGCCACCGCAGCGCATCGGGCCGCACCACCCGTCCAGGCGTGAGCCGACGGTCACGCCACTGAGAAGACGGCATTCTCCGGCGGTCGGCCTTGGTATCACCGCCGTCCCTCAACACGTTGAGCAGCGCGAAATTCCGCAGGTCCGGTCGTGTCGTGGGCGGGGAGGACGCAGGGCCGTTTCGAAGGTCCGGCAATCGCCTTGTTGTGCGTGCCGAATGAACGTATGATGGTCATCATGCACAGAGCAAAGCCCAACGCCCAAAGCCGCCGCCAAACAGGCGTCGCACGACCGCATCGTGGCGGTTGCCGCGCGCGCCATCCGCAAGACCGGCTACGACGGCACGGGCGTTGCGGACATCATGAAGCAGGCCGGCCTCACCCATGGGGCGTTCTACGCCCACTTCAAGTCGCGCGACGCGATGCTGGCTGAAGCCGCAGATCGGGCGGGTGCCGATTCGGTGGCCGCTGTCGCCGACATCGTCGCGAAAGTGCCGCCGGAAAAGGCATTGGCAGCGATGCTGCGTGCCTACCTGTCCAAGGCCCACATCGACAATGCCGAACTGGGTTGTGCAGTGGCCGCGCTAGGTTCCGAGATGCCGCGCCAGGCCCCCGAAGTGAGGCGAGCAGCCACGCGGCGCATCAAGGAGATGGTCGACCTGGTGGCGCGCCAGTCGGCGGATTGGGGAAAACCGGGCACCCACGAGCAAGCGCTCGTGACCGTGGCCACGATGGTGGGAGCAGTCGTGCTGGCCCGCGCTGTCGACGAACCGGTCCTGTCGGACGCGATCTGCCAGGCCGCACTGGCACGCCTGGTCCCCGAGGACGACTGATGCACGCCATCGTCCACTGCATTCGACCAAACATATGATGATCATCATTCCAAATGGGCGGCAGCGATCGATGGATCGCAGGTCCAGCGGGTTGGCCGACATGAAGGCCTTCGTTCTTGATCGATACGGCAAGGGACCGCACGCTGCAACTGACCGACATGCCGGTTCCCGCGCTACGCGGAGACGAGGTCTTGGTGGAAGTGCACGCCGCTGGCGTGAACCTGATCGACGCCAAGATCAGGAACGGCGAGTTCAAGCTGATTCTCCGATACGGCATGCCACTCGTTCTCGGCCACGATGTCGCCGGCGTGGTGGTGAAGGTCGGCGCTCGGGTACAACAGTTCAAGGCCGGGGACGAGGTCTACGCGCGGGCGGATGATTTCCGCATTGGCACGTTTGCCGAGTTCATCCCAGTCAAGGAGTCGTCCGTGGCGCCCAAGCCGACGACGCTGACCATGGAAGAAGCGGCGTCGCTGCCGCTGGTGGGCTTGACGGCGTGGCAGGCACTGGTGGAGCGGGCTGACTTGAAGAAGGGGCAGAGCGTTTTCATCCAGGCCGGTTCGGGCGGCGTGGGCACGTTTGCCATCCAGTTGGCCAAACAACGCGGTGCCCGCGTGGCCACCACCACCAGTGCGGCGAACACGGAGCTGGTCAGACGCCTGGGCGCAGACACCGTCATCGACTACAAGACGCAGGACTTCGAGGCTCTGCTGCGAGACCAGGACGTAGTGCTGAACAGCCAGGATGGCCAGACCCTGAAGAAGTCCCTGCGGGTGCTCAAGCCTGGAGGAAAACTGATCTCCATCTCCGGTCCACCGGATCCCGCATTCGGCCGGCAGATCGCTGCGCCGGCAGCCCTCAGGTTGGTGATGTGGCTGCTCAGTGCGGGCGTCAGGCGGGAGGCGCGCAGCCGGGGCGTCGACTACAGCTTCCTCTTCATGCGGGCTCACGGTGACCAGCTGCGCGAGATCACTCGGCTCGTCGACGCGGGGGCGATCCGACCCGTCGTCGACAAGGTCTACCCGTTCGCGTCCACCAACGAAGCCTTGGCCCACGTCGAAGGCGGCCGCGCCAAGGGCAAGGTCGTAGTGTCCATGCGCTGAACGGGAACCTGACACCAACCTGCCTGAGAAACGTGGCCCGGCCCGGGCCTGCCCCGTACCGACGGTGGCCATCCATCGACTTTCGACCACTGCAAGGACTGCCCATGCTTTTCGAACCCTTCCAACTGCGCACGATGCAGATCGCCAACCGCCTCGTGATGTCGCCCCTCACGCGCTGCCGCGCGGTCAACGACAACACCGCCAATGCACTGATGGCGACCTACTATTCACAGCGTGCGACTGCAGGCTTGATCATCACCGAAGGCACGTCGCCATCTCCCAACGGTCTTGGGTATGCGCGTATTCCAGGCCTGTTCCAGAGCACGCACGTGTCCGGGTGGAAGCTTGTGACGGATGCCGTCCATGCCAAGGGCGGACGGATCGTGGTGCAACTGATGCACACCGGCCGCGTCAGCCACCAGGCCAATCTGCCGGCCGGTGCCGAGGTGCTCGGACCGTCGCCGGAGATCTGTCCGGGCGAGATGTGGACCGATGCGCAAGGCAGCCAGCCGCACACCGCACCGCGCGCCATGACCGCCACAGACATCGCCTCCACCGTGGCCGAGTATGCGCAGGCGGCCCACCTGGCCATGGAAGCCGGATTCGACGGGATCGAATTGCACGCCGCCAACGGCTACCTGCTGGAGCAGTTCCTGAACGCCAACGTCAACCGCCGCTCGGATGGCTACGGCGGCACACCCGAGGGGCGCAATCGGCTGGTTCTTGAAGTGGCGGCCGCTGCAGCGCAGGCCATCGGCGCGGACCACGTCGGCATCCGGCTGTCGCCCCATGGCGTATTCAACGACACCGGCGCTTTCCCCACTTGGCCTGATGTACGTCCACGTACTGGACCATTCGGCGCTCGGGGCGCCCGCCGTTCCGGATGAACTGAAGGCCGGTTTGCGTGCGGCATTCGCTGGGCCCTTCATCCTTGCCGGCGGCTTCGACAAGGCGACGGCCGAACAGGCCTTGACCAGCGGCCGTGCCAACATGATCGCAATGGGCCGTGCGTTCCTCGCCAACCCGGACCTGGTGCATCGGCTGCGAAAGGATGCGCCGCTGAATGCCGTGGACCCGCAGACGTTCTATACACCCGGGGAGAAGGGCTACACCGATTATCCGGCACTCAGCACCTGACCCGTGACGATCGTTGGTCACCCGAGAGCAACTGAGCTTCCCGAACCGCCGATGGGTTTGGCGCCGGCCCTCGTCGAGCCTGTGTTTCATGCACAGGATTCCCCGTGACTGACGATCAAGAGGTGCTCTCCAGACTGGGCGTGATCGATGAAAGCCGCGAATTCAACCGCTGGTGCGGATGGGGAGAGTGCAGTCCGCATCGGTGGGGCTGGTCGATTTCGTCCTGCTCTCCCGCGCCGAGTTCAGGCAGGAAAGGGGCGTCCCGCACGCAGGGCTGATCGAGTGCCTGCATCGACACGGCATGCGGAAGTGCGGCGGTGACGGATGCGGGTGCCAGCATGCCAGCTGCCCAGTACTCGGTGAACGGCCTGAGGCAAGCAAAGGCGACCGTTTCATCGCGCGCGCGAGAGGGTCGTCAAGGCGCGAAGGACAAGAGGCTCACATTCACGGCCAGCGGGCTCTCCGCGGTCTCGTCGGAAGGGGAGTCGCTGTTGCCACCGACGACGCCGTGCTGAGCGTCGACAAATCAGCAGACCGAGGAGGTCTTGCGCTGGAAACGAACACGACCGGGAGGCGCCTCCGGAATCCGTCGGTGAACCTCGCATGGATTGCGGAACTTGCTCTCGGAATCAGGTTTCTCGCAGTCGGGGGCGGCCGGGCTGACCGGACTCCAGTAGCAGCATCGACCCAACCGATACATCCGACCCGGTGACAGCGGGTCGTCGCGCTTCGTAGCAGGGTGGGCCCGCTTCTCACACATAGCCGCCCAACTCGGCTCGCACGTCAGGTGGCAACTACAGAAACCCGACCTGGTGGTACTTCTGGCGCACACGCGCAACTCCATCAATCTTCTCCACCGGTAGTTCATGGGGTTGCAGCACCACTGCACTTCGCCCTCCCCGCCAGTCATCCACCTCTCCAATCTGATCGCCGGAAGCTTTACGTCGGCCTTCAGTAGTGCGGCGGCAACTCGTCTCGCAGGCTACGGAAGGCCGGGGTTTCGTCGGCGGGAGTCTGCGCACGCAGCATCGCCACTTCCCGCAGTAACAGGTCGATCTGCGCCTGCTGGCGCACGATGACGTCGTTCAACCGCTCGAGCGTGTCGTCGGCTTCGCTTACCTTGAGTTCCAGGTTCATCAGGCGGCGTTCGGTGTCATCTGGCATGGCGCAGAGTTCGGTACGTGGCGGTAGGAGGGCCTCGGCGGGCACGACGGCGACCCGCCCTGGAGGGGAACGTCATGATCGGGCCGAGCGGTACGGACATCAATACCTCTCCAGACATCGAGACTCACTCTTTCCGCGTCGACCGCCATCGCCATTGTCCTGCCGACCGCCGGGAAAGTCCCTGCGGGCGATGTGAAGGCACGCGTCCCCAGGACTCCGCGACTTGCCTCCTGAGAATGACCCGCCTCGTGCATCGCCGGTGACGTGGCGAGAAACGCAGCCCTCGAAGCCGGAGTTTCCGGACGGGTGTGGCGACCTCGCCTCACCCCCGCACCGGCACGTCCTCGATAGAACCCGTCAGCAGCGATTCGATCACGTCCAGATCCACGGGTTTGACCAGATGCAGGTCGAAACCGGCGGCCTGCGACTGCGCGCGATCGTCGGGCCGCCCCCATCCCGTAATGGCGACGAGCAGCACGTCCCGGCCCCAGGGTGCCGCACGGACCCGCCGTGCCGTCTCGAATCCGTCCAGGCCCGGCATGCCGATATCCAGCATGACCACGTGCGGCTCGAACGTCTCGCCCAGTCGCAGCGCCTCGAATCCGTCGGAGGCCACGCGCGCATCGCTGCCTCGCAAAGCCAGCAGAATCGCCAGGCTCGATGCGGCATCGGTGTTGTCGTCGGCCACGATCACGCGGCGTGGGCCGCAATGCCGGTGCGCCTTCGCCGGCAGCATCGCCGCTGCGTCCGGAAACACTTCCGCTGCCGGCAGGCGCACTTCGAACTCGCTACCCCGTCCGGGCCCCTCGCTTCTCGCCGTCACGCGGCCGCCGTGCAGTTCGGCAAGACGCCTCACCAGGTAGAGCCCGATGCCCAGCCCGCCGTTGACGCGGTCCTGAGCCGGAGACACCTGCACGAACATGTCGAAGATGCTGTCCAGCATCGCCGCAGGAATGCCGCGTCCCGTGTCGGTCACGGTCACGACCGCCTCCGCGCCCTGCCGCGCGAGCCTCACCTCGATCACCCCGCCGCGGGGAGTGAACTTCGCGGCGTTGCCCAGCACGTTGGCGAGCAGCTGGCTGCAACGCGTGATGTCGGCTTCCACATAGAGGGGCCGCTCCGGCACATCCACCCTGAGCCGATGACCGCCTTCCTCCAGATGGCCGGTCCGCATGTCTCCATGGCGAGGCGCAGCGCGGACGTCAGTTCCACGCGTTCCTTGCGAAGCTCGATCTTGCCTTGGGTCACGCGCTCCAGGTCCATGAGATCGTCGATGAGCCGCACCATGTGTCCGAGCTGCCGTTCCATCATGTCCCGCGCCTGCAGCGCGATATCGGACTCCGGTTCGGAGATGCGCAGGATGGCGAGGCCGGCCCGCAACGGCGCGAGCGGATTGCGCAGTTCGTGCGCCAGCATGGCGAGGAAAGTGTCCTTCTGCCGCTCCGCCTCCGCGAGGGCCTGCCGCAGGCGCCACCCTTCGAGGCTCGCCGTGACCATGGCGGCAAGCTGCAACGCCGCCGTGTTCTCCTCCTGCGAAAACCCGGCGGAAGGCAGCGCATAGGCCAGCGATCCCATCGGCCGCCCATCGCTTCCAGCCAGCGGAATCTGAAGCTCGCCGTCGCCGGGCTCTGGAACGGACGGCCTCATCGGACCGTCGGCTTTCCGTTGCAGTCCTGGGGGCGTGCCGGTGTGCTCCGGCAGCGGATGCACGTCCGCATCGAAACCCTCGAGCGCAGGCGAGCGGAACTCGAGCGCAGGCGAGCGGAACTCGAGCGGTTCCTGCAGCACGCCGTGGCTTGCCACGACGAGCCGCACCGACGGTGCACCCGTGACGGAACGTCCTGTATCAGCAGGCCCTGCAAGGTCTCGCCGATGGACACGGAGCCGGCGAGCGGGCCGCACATGCAGCGCGGCCTGCACGAGCTCGGCCTGGCAGCGCATCCGCTGCGCCTCCCGGTGATGTCCGTGAACGTACCCACCCACATCGAAACGTTCCCGCCGGCATCGTGCACGGGCAGAGCGCGGCCCAGATGCGCCCGCATGGCCCCGTCGCTCCGGCGCAGGGCGAAGGAATCCTCCCACGCCGTCCCCTCGGAGAAGTGCGAGGCCACACCCGTGAGCACCCGGGGAAGTTCGCGGGGATCCAGCGCCCGGGTCCAGTTCCAGCCCTCCGCCTGGTCGGGGCGAAGTCCGGTGTAGTCATACCAGCGCCGGTTGAACCAGAACACGTGCCCGTCGGGCCGCGCCGTCCAGGCGAGCTGGGCGATCGAATCGGCGAGGTCCGGGAACATGCGTTCGTTCGCTCGAAGATCTTCCTCCGCCCGTCCGCCGGCCGCTCAGGTCCAGGACGAAGGACATGCCCTCGCGCAGTGAATCGTGAAAGCGGGCTCCCGCAATGATCACCGGCACGCGGGTGCCGTCCTTGCGCAGGTATTCCTTCTCGTACGCCTGTGCGGCGCCGGTGGCGCGCAGGGCTTCCACCCCGGCTGCGTTGCGGTCGCGCCAGTCCGGAGGAGTCATCGCGTTGAAGTCCAGCCTGCCGGACGTGAGGTCGGTCCGGTCGTAGCCCGTCATGCGCAGGAACTCGTCGTTGCAGTCGGTGATGAGCCCGGTGTCCAGGTTCCAGTGGATCACGCCCACGATGTTGGACTCGGACAGCCGCTTCAGGCGGCCTGTGCTCTCCCGCAACTCACGCAACAGTTGGTCGCGATGGCGAAGCGCCCGCTCGAACGCCCGGCGTTCGCGCCGGCGGCGCAGATCGTCCATGCGCAGGCGCCGGTAGGTCACGCTGAGGACGACGCCGATGACCACGAAGGTCGGGGCGAGCACCCAGTGCGCGGCCGGGGGCATGCCGGAGGATCCAAGCATCTCCGAGACGTACGAACCGGCTGCCAGGCAGGCCAGGGTGGCCACCACGCCCCAACGGGCACCTCCCCAGTGAAGCGCCGCAAGGACGATCAGCACGCCGGGAAGATAGGAGAAGCGCGCGCTGATGTGCCAGAGAACGAGTTCGACGGTGCCGGCGGCAAGCGCAGCGGTGAAGACCACGAGAAGATCACCCCGCCGCCGGGTGAACAGGCGAAGGACCGCGGTTGTTGTCACGAACGAACTCCGAACCGGGATGGAGGCTCCCTCCCCGGAGCGTCGAGGGGCAATCGGCGTGCCGGCTCTCTGCTCCACCCGGGCCGGCGAGGTCTCGGGGAGCGGCAAGCAGCGGCGGCACGTCCCGGTAATCCCTACCGGACCCAGTTCGCTTGTACACGCCGTCGGAGCGAACTCGAGCCCGCAGGGCCACGGTCGTGCACCCTTTCCACGGGGAGAACGGTGAACGGGGACGGTGTTTCCCTGGTGCGCGCCCCGTGGGAACGTCGCTTGCGCAGGGGATGCCATGCGCCTATCCCGTCTGCTTCCCTTGCTCGTTGCCGCAGCGCTTTCCGCCTGTGGCGACCAGGCCCGCCTCCCCCCCGAGGCGGTCACCGGCCCCGACCCGGCTTTGCCCGCTCCGCGAAAGGGCGTGCTGCCGATCGTCAACATCGCTCCGGCACGCGGTTGGCCGACCGGCTCGGTGCCCGTCGCGGCGCCAGGCCTCAGGTCGAACTCTTCGCGAAGGGCTTCGATCATCCCCGTTGGCTCCTCGTGTTGCCCAACGGCGATGTGCTGGTGGCCGAAACCAACGCACCCGCCCGGCCGGAGGACGCCAAGGGAATCCGCGGCTGGTTCATGAAGATGGTGATGAAGCGCGCGGGCAGCAGCGGCCGCAGCGCGAATCGCATCACGCTGCTGCGGGACGCCGACGGCGATGGCCGGGTGGAACAGCGGACCGTGTTCCTCGAGAACCTCGACTCGCCGTTCGGCATGGCGCTCGTGGGGAACGATCTCTACGTGGCCAACACCAACGCCCTCGTCCGGTTCCCCTATCAGACCGGCGCGACCCGCATCACCGCCGCAGGCAGCCACGTGGTCGATCTGCCGGCCGGCCCCATCAATCATCACTGGACCAAGAACGTGATCGTGAGCCCGGACGGCGCCCGTCTTTACGTGACCGTCGGCTCCAACAGCAACGTGGCGGAGAACGGCATGGACAACGAGGCAGACCGCGCCGCCATCCTGGAAGTCGACCCCGCGCTGGGCACCCGCAGGCTCTTCGCCTCGGGCCTGCGCAACCCCAACGGACTCGCGTGGGAACCTGTCTCGGGCAAGCTGTGGACGGTCGTCAACGAACGTGACGAACTCGGCAGCGATCTGGTGCCGGACTACCTCACCTCCGTGCAGGACGGTGCGTTCTACGGCTGGCCCTACAGCTACTTCGGCCGCCACGTGGACACGCGCGTGAAACCGCCAAGACCCGATCTCGTCGCGCGTGCCGTGGTGCCGGACTACGCCCTGGGCTCGCACGTCGCTCCGCTGGGCCTGGCGATCGCCCGACCATCGTGTTGCCCGGCCGCTTCGCGTCCGGCGCCTTCATCGGCGAACACGGTTCGTGGAACCGGCGTCCTCGGTCGGGTTACCGCGTCATGTGCGCTTCGAGGGTGGCCAGCGGGCGGGCGCCCCGGCAGATGTTCCGTCCGGCCTGTCGACGACGGAGGTCCGAGCGCGGCCGGCCCGTCGGCGTGGCGCTCGACCGGACCGGCGCATTGCTGGTAGCCGACGACGTGGCAACGCCGTGTGGCGTCACGCCCGCGGACAGTCCCTGGCCTGCCCTACCACCGCGGCAAGCCTGCGGTGACGGTCACGATGATCACGTGTTGCAGGAGGGTGAGAAGCACAGGAGGCGTGCGCAGTCGAACGCATTCCGCCGTTCCGATGCAAGGCGTCCGCCCACCGCGCGCGCCAGCACGAAGACGAAGAGGACCGTCTGCAGCGCCCCGAAGGATGCCTGATACACGGCCAGCATCCAGACCGACGCCCCGTACGCGCTCGCCGCAGCTTCCTCGCGGGCCGGTGCGTTCGCGACCAGCAAGGCCGCATGCGCGCCGGCTGCCGCCAGCCACGCGGATCCAGGCGGCGCTGAACGGCCATGCGGGCATCACGCGCGATGGCACGCCCGGCGGCGATCAGCAGAGCGGCGCTTGCGACACACGCAAGGGCTGAGACAAGCGACGCCACTCGTCCGGCAATCGCACGCCGCTCGGGGCCACACGGCGGCAACGTGCCGGAGATGAAAGCAGCATGCGAACAGCAGCGACGCCAGCACCATGACGGCCGTCACCACCAGCACGACCGTACCCCACCACGCGACCGATGCCGATCCGCTTGCGCCCACCGGCAGCCGCACGCCGCCCAGTGACGGGCCCGCAGGAAACGCCGGCTCCAGCGGCCACAGCCAGCGCCACAGCGCGACGATCGTGAACGCGCCCGCCGCCCCTGCCACCCAGGTCCACTTCACCGTCAGGAGAAAGAAGAACGCGGCCGCCCAGACCGGCGAGCAAGGGCCACGGACTCGGACCTGGCCAGGATCCGGAGATATTGCGGCCGGGCCGCGACAGCGGAGGTGACGAGCGATTCCCGCTGGCCCGTGGGGTGCATCGTTCAGCAGATGTTCGCCGCGCTCCACCTCGCCGGGGAGTCCGGGCGATCCCAGAGCGGGTAGCGTTCGCCGATCCGCGGGAATGCTGCGAACGCCATATAGTTCCCGCCGGGGGAGCCATTCGAGGGTGCCTGCCCTGCCACGGGTTCCCTGCCGTCTGCAGTGCGATTCGCCGCGCCGGGACGAGGCGAAGTAGCGCCAGATCCAGAAGCACGAGGCCCACGCCCAGCGCGAACACGAAGGCGCCGACGGTGGAAAGAAGATTCAGGGCGTCCCAGCCCAGCCCGGAGATAGGTGTGCACCTGACGCGGCATGCCCAGCAATCCGGTCAGGTGCATGGGCAGGAACGTCACGGTGATGCCTGCGAACGTGGTGGCGCAAGCCCAGCGTCCGAGCCGTTCCGAAAGCGGCCGTCTCGAGGCCAGCGGCGCCCAGTAGTAAAGACCCGCGAATAGCGGAAAGACCATTCCTCCGATCAGCACGTAGTGCAGATGCGCCACCACGAAGTACGTGTCGTGCGCCTGCCAGTCGAAGGGCACCACGGCCAGCATCACGCCCGTCAATCCGCCCGAGGAGAAACGTGGCGAGGAAACTCCGCCACGAACCACGCAGGCACGGACCATCGGATGCGCCCCCGCCACAGGGTCGCGATCCAGGCGAAGAACTGGACGGCCGCGGGAAGCGCCACCGCGAGCGCTCGCGGCCGACACCAGGATCAGCGCGATGCGCGACACGCCTGCGGAGAACATGGATGCGCCCACAACGTGAGACTCAGCACTCCCACGCCGATGATCGAGGCGACCACGGCCCGGTAGCCCTCGAGCGGCGTGCGGCGACGGTCGGCACGATCATCGACAACGATGCCGGCCGCAAGCAGGAAGATGATGTACACCTCGGGATGCCCGAAGAGCCAGAAGAGGTGCCGCCAACAGCGGATCGCCGCCCTGTGACGGCACGAAGAACGGCCATCCGAACGCGCGGTTCCAGTTCCAGCAGCGTCGCCGCGATGATGGACGGAAAGGCGATGACGATCATGCCGGCCGTGACCAGCATGGCCCAGGTGAAGACCGGCATGTCCGCTGAGCCGCATGCCCGGCGCGCGTATGCGCAGGATGCCGACCAGCAGTTCCACTGCGCCGGCGATTGCCGAGATCTCGATGAACCCGATGCCCAGCAGCCAGAGGTCGGCCCCCGGCCCGGGCGAGAACGCCGGAACCCGAGAGTGGCGGGTACATGAACCGGCCGCCGTCGGGTGGCACGGCGAAGAGCAGCGTGCAGAGGAACGCCGTCCCGCCGAAGGCGTAGGCCCAGAACGAATAGGCGGACAGACGCGGAAAGGGCAGATCGCGCGCTCCCAGCATGCCGGGGAGCAGGTAGACCGCCGCCGCCTCCACGGCCGGCACCGCAAACAGGAACATCATCACGGTGCCGTGCATCGTGAAGAGCCGGTTGTAGGTTTGCGGGCTGACCAGATCGTTCAGAGGCACGGCGAGCTGCGAGCGCATCACCAGCGCGAGAATGCCGGCCAGCACCATGAAGCCGATCGCCGCGCCGAGATACCACAGGCCCACGTACGTGTTGTTCACCGCGAAGATCACGCGCCATCCGCGCGGCGGCGCCCAGACGCGCTCGAGGTTCGCGAGCCCCTCTTCTGCTGCGAGGGATTCGCTGCGAGGCTCGCGCACACCGCGGGAGTCTGTGTCCTCCGGCGTCATCGCAGGCCCGACAGGTAGGCGGTGATGGCGCGGAGTTCGCGCCCGGCAAGGAAGGGCCGGCGCCATGGTTGCCCGGCTTGAGCGATTGCGGGTCCGCAATCCAGCCGGCCAAGGCGCCGGGCTGGTTCGGAAGCGTGCCGGCGGCGAGGAACGCACGGCTTCCGACGTGGGTGAGGTCCGGCCCGGAATCGCCGTTCGCGCCCGTGCCGCGCACGCGATGACAGGCTGCGCAGGGGCCATCGACGAACAACCTCCGGCCTTCCATCGCGAGCGGATCGACAGGGACGAGCGCGTCCGCGCGCTGATTCTCCAGCCAGCGGTCGAAGGACGCCGGCGGCATCACTTCCACGTGCAACGCCATCATCCCGTGCGGGCCGCCGCAGAACTCCGCGCACGGCCCCCGGTACACGCCGGGCCGTTGCGGATTCACGTGGAGCATATGCGCGTGTCCCGGCACCGCATCCATCTTTCCGGCGAGAGACGGAATCCAGACGCTGTGGATCACATCGGCAGACGTGATCTCCAGTTGCACGCTCGCACCCGCAGGCAACCGCAATTCGTTGGCCAGCGTGACGGCGGCCTCTCCGCTCCCCGGCAGCGCCGGCGTGCCCACCGGTTGCGCAGCAGTGCACATCGCTCCTGTCGCTGGCCCCGAAACCGGGGCTGTCCCGGGAAGGTAGGCGACCCGCCACCACCACCGCCTGGCTTCCACCTGGATGCGCAGCACCGGGGACTCGCGCTGCGCCGACAAGGCATCCTGAAGCTGCAGGGACACGGCGAACAGCGCGATCAGCACGGCGGCCGGAACGCCCAGACCGCCGATGACGATCCAGCGCGACGCACGCAGTTCGGTCGCGTCGCAGGGCAGAGCGAGCCGCGAGGAACATCACCATTGCAAAGATCGCCAGCACGCCGGCCGTCATGCCCAGCGTGAGCCACCCCGTCCACTGCGCCTGCAGGCCCGCGGCGTCGAACGTGGAGAGGGACCCTGACCGGTGCTCAGGCCGACGTCGCCCCACGGGTCAGGACCGCAGCCTTGGGCAGGCACGCGCCCCTCGCGGGACAGATCCGCCGGCGTGGAAATTCCGCAGGCGGGGGTTCTCTTCCGGTGATGCACGCGGGAATCGCCATCATCGTCGTCTGTCTCCGTGGATCAGCGCAACGTGAGCAGGTAGGCTGCCATCGCGCGCGCTTCATCGGGCGGAACGTCAAGATCCGGCATCGCCGTATCCGGCAGGAACGCAGGCGCGTCGGCGATCCAGCGAGCGAGCGCCGTTGCCTCGTTGGGGATCCTTCCCGCGATGTAGGCGCGACGGCCGAATCCCGCCAGCGAGGGCCCCGCTGCGCCTGCCGCGCCCCGGACGCCGGGAATGGTGTGGCAGGCTCCGCAGGCAAAGGCCTCGATGGCGTCACGGCCGCGCGCCACCCCTGGATCGGGGGGCCGCTCGCCCCGCCACGCCATTGCAGGCACGCCGAGCACGACGAGGGCAAGCAGCGTGCGCAGGAGGATGTTCATCGCGGGGCCAGCAGGTAATCGGCCATCGCGCGCATCGCCCGGTGTGACGCCCAGATCGGGCATGAGCGTGCCGGGCCGGACTGCGGAGGGACGTTCGATCCAGCGCGCAAGATCGCCGGGACCCCGCATCGGCATGCCCGCCACGTATCGCCGGTCACGCATGCCGTCGAGCGATGGTCCCACATGGACGTCAGGGCCCACGACGCCGGGAATGCGATGACAGGAGGTGCACGCATACTGCGTGAACGCCGCTCGCACCGGGGCCTCCGGTCTCGTGGCGCGGGATTCGCAGGCGCTTTCGGGCACGGCCTCGCGCCATTCGCGCAGCCGCTCCGCCGTGACACCCGGCAGCGTACGCACGAAGTCCGTCACCGCCCACAGGGCCTCTTCCTCCAGGCGATAACGCCAGGCCGGCATGCCGGTCATCTTGAGACCGTGCGTGACGATCCAGTACAGCTCCTCCCGCGACCAGTCGTCCGCCGCCTGCACGAGCGACGCGGGCAGCGGAAGCAGTCCGCGCGCGAACGGCTCTGGCGCGATGCCCGGCGCGCCATGGCACTGGCTGCAATGATCGAGGAAGCACCGCATGCCCTGGTCCAGGCTTGCAGGCGTCGAAGCTCCGGGTGCTTTCACCGCACGTGCGTGCCGGCGCACCGAGGCATGCAATCCTGCTTCAAGGAGAAAGAACGTCGGGCGAAGATGCTGGCGCGTCGCCGACACATCGTAGAGACCCGCGTCGACGAGAAAGGCGGCAAGCCCCCCTGTGAGGCCGGCGAAGACCAGCCCTGCCCCGATGCGGCGGGAGATCGGCCCCGTGCAGACACGCGACTGGCGTGTGCCGGCCGGGCGGCGGGTCCTCGTGCCGTCGTCGGTCGAGTCTTCCGTACGGCCCTTCATCGTTCAGGATTCGTTGCGGCGCACGCCGCGGATGTTCATGGCCGCCAGCGCGAACTGCAGGACCACCAGCGCGTAGGCGTGTGCATGCCAGCCCCACACGATCCACGCCGCGTTGCTCGCGAGGAAACACCAGAAGCCGACAGCCCGCCGCCGCGGCGAACGCGAGCCGACAAGCCAGGCCGCCGCCACGGTCACCGCCATGGCCGGCCATTGCAGCAGATCGAGATAGGACATGGGCGGGTGCGTCCGGCGATCGGGAACGCCGCAAGCCGTGGACGGAACGCCACTGCGCTCCTGCCGTGCCTGCGGCACGCAGGCGCCGGCAACTGCTGTGCCGCCGGCGTCAGCCGGGCTTCGCGGCCTCCGCGATCAGCCCCTGCAGCACGTTGATGTCCACCGGTTTCACCAGATGGTGATCGAAGCCCGCTTCCCGTGCCAGCTGTGTATCGCGCTCCTGGCCCCAGCCGGTGAGCGCGACGAGCGTCACCGCCCGGCCGTCGTCACGGGAACGCAGCGACCGGGCGACCTCGTAGCCGTCGATGTCGGGCATGCCGATGTCCAGCAGCACCATGTCGGGCCTGAATCGGCCGAATCGCTCCAGAGCCTCGTGGCCGCCGCGTGCGACCGCCACCTCGACCCCCAGGACCTGCAGCACCATGCCGAGACTGTCGGCCGCATCCTCGTTGTCATCGACCACCATGACTCGCGGCACCCGAAGCGGCGCGTGCGCTGCGGCACCAGGACGGACTGCCTGGGCAGGCGGGAAGACTTGCCGTCCGCGGGGCATGCGAAGCGTGAACTCGCTGCCCCTGCCAGGCCCTTCGCTGAGCGCGGCGAGCGTCGCCCCGTGCATCTCCGCCAGCCTCCGGGCGATGGCGAGTCCGATGCCCAACCCGCCCTTGCCCCGGCCTGCGCCTCGATCGCCGCGCCTGAACATCTCGAACAGATGCGGCAGGGACTCGGGCGCGATGCCTGCGCCGTTGTCCCGGACGGTGATGGTCACGAAGCCGCCGTCAGGCCGTGCCTCGATGGCGATCCACCCGCCCGGGTCGGTGTACAGGGCGGCGTTGTTGAGCAGGTTGGCGAGAATCTGGGCAAGGCGAACCGGGTCCGCCTCCAGCCACACCGGTTCCGCGGGAAGATCCGCATGCAGCCGATGTCCCGCCCGCTCGATGAGCGGCATCGCCGTCTCCACGGCGCTCTGCACGACGGCGCTCAGTTCCACGCGCTCCGGCCGCAGCTCGAACGTACCGCGCGTGATCCGCGAGATCTCGAGCAGATCGTCGACCAGACGCACCATGTGCCGCACCTGCCGCTCCATCATGTCGAGCAGCGGAGCCGCCGCCGCTTCGTCCGCGCCCGAGCGGCGCAGCAGATGCAGCGAGTGACTGATCGGGGCCAGCGGATTGCGCAGTTCGTGCGCGAGCGTCGCGATGAACTCGTCCTTGCGCTTGTCCGTCTCCTCCAGCGCCGCCGCGGCCATGTGCACGTCGTGGATGTCGAACGTGCATCCGATGCAGCCCTGGAAGCCCTCCATCTCGCTGCGCCGGGCCACACCCACGGTCCGCACCCAGCGGTAGGCACCGTCGTGCCGGCGCAGCCGGCATTCCAGTTCCACCTGGCCGCCCCGTTCGACGCATTCCCGATAGCGTTGCGCGTGGAGCTCGCGGTCGTCCGGATGCACGTAATCGGACCAGGAAAGCGCGCGCGGGTCGGCAGTGGCCGGCAGTCCCAGGAACTGCAAGGTGGCACGGTTGGCGAAAATGCAACCGGTCGCGTCGTTCATCCACATCAGCACCGGTGCGCTGTCGGCGATCTGGCGGAAGCGCCGTTCGCTTTCGCGCAATGCCATCTCCGCGCGCTTGCGCTCCGTGATGTCGATGCCGATACCCACGCGCGTGCGGTTGGACAGCCGCACGCCGGCCCAGGAGGTGTGAACGACTCGCCCATCCCTCGCCCGCATTCGCAGATCCCGCCACACCGACCGGCGCGTCCGCATGAGCCCCACGGCTGCGGCCCGGTGTTCGGGGTCCGGCAGACACTGTTCCAGCAGCGAGACGCCCTCGGCATCCCGTTCGCCCCAGCCCAGCACCCGCTCGAATTCCGGGTTGAGGCGCACGGCGTGCCGTTCAGGCTCCTGGACGGCCACCATGACGGGAATGCGCGCGATGATGGCCTGGAGCATTTCCCGCTCATGCATCAGCGCGTCCTCGATGCGGCGCCGTTCGGTCACCTCGATGTGGACGACGATGGCACCGCCGAACTCGTCGGCTCCAGGCACCACGTGCATGCTGAACCAGAGCATCCGCTGTGGTGTCGCGCAGGCATATTCGGTGTGGAAGTAGTCGAGTTCTCCGGCCAGCACCTGCGCGATTCCGCGCAGCGCTTCCGCTGCCGACGTGTCGCCCGCGCGGCTGGCTTGCCGGCACACGGCCAGATAGTCCGCGCCTATGCCGGCGCGTTCCGGGGAGGCCACGCCGCAGGTCCGGGCGAACCGGCGCCACGGTTCGTTGATGGCCGCGATGCATCCGCGCCGGTCCAGCACCGCCACCTGTGCAGGCAGCGCATCGAGCACCGCACCCATGAACCGCTCGCTGTCGGCGATGGCCTGTTCCGCCCGCGCACGCTCGGAGATATCCACGAAGACGCCCACGCAGCCGCGCACGGCGCCATCGGCATGCAGCAGCGGCACGGCATACTCGTAGAGTCTCACGGCCTCGCCATCTTGGAATCGCACGTCCACCTCGATGGGGCCGATGGGAACGCCCTCGCGCGCGGCACGCTGCATCGGAAGTTCGTTCCCGGCCAGTTCCCGGCCCTGGGCGAATACGCGGAACGGCAGCCTGTCCGCCCCCGCGCCGGTCTTGGACGCGTTGCCGTCCCGTGGCAAGCGGAGCAGCGCGGCCCCCGCCTCGTTCATCGTGATCTCGGTGCATTGCGGATCGCGGGCCACGAACACGCCGACGGGGAGCGCCTGCAGCAGCGTCTCCAGTTCGTCCACCCGGTCGCGCATCTGCAACGCGAGCGCTTCGATCGTCCCGCGCGAACGCTTCGCTTCGTCGATGTCCTGCACGCAGCACTCGGCGCCGCCACCTGTCCGTCGTCATCGCGCAGGAGCGACACGGACAGATGAACCCACCGCTGAGAACCATCGTCGTCCCGGTGCAGGAAATCCTCCTCGGCCGCGATGCCGTCCTGCAGCGCCCGGGACAACGGATGGCGTCCGGGCGCGAGCGGCAGACCGTTCCGGTCGTAGCCCTGCCAGCGGCCCGATGACAGATCTTCCAGATCGGGGCATGCCGTGCCGGCGAGTCTGCGCATGTGCGCGTTGGCCATCCTGCATCGCCCGTCACGGTTCATGACGGCAATACCGACAGGCAACCGGTCCATCACCTCCAGCATGGCGGCGGAGGCACTGTCCGACCAGCGTCATCCCTGTCATTCATCGAAGGTCACCGGTCGCATGAATCATCTGTGCTGCTGCTTACCCGATGAAGCCGGTTTGCGCAACGAATTCCGCGACACGCTGGCGTCCCGGCGGAGTCGCGGCACACCCGTGCCCGGCAGGCAGGGTCCCCGTCGCCGCCCCTCTGCCGTGGCGCAACACCGCCAGGAGGAACTCATGGACAAACGCGACCATCTCATCGGCATGCTGCAGGACTTCGAGACGGCCATGCTCTTCACACGCAGCGCCAGGGGCATGCTGTGCGGCCGGCCCATGGCGCTGGCCGAAGTGCAGGACGACGGAACGCTCTACTTCTGCACCGATCTGGACGCGGCCAAGGTGCGCGAGCTGACCGCGGATCCTCATGCCGCGGTGGCGGTGCAGGAGAAGGACCGGTTCGCGTCGCTGTCCGGATTCGCCCGCATCGACACGGACCGCGAACGCATCGACCGGCTGTGGAAGGACAGCTGGAAGCTCTGGTTTCCGCGGGGCAAGGATGATCCGGATCTGTGCCTCATCCAGTTCGGACCCCACCCGAAGGCGAGAGTATCGGGGATACAGCGGCTCGCGCGGACTGCGCTTCGTCGTCCGCGCGGCCAAGGCGTATCTGGAAGGTGCCCGGGGAACACGACGAGGACCAGAACGCGCAGGTTTAGCTGAACGACGGACGCGCGGGCGCGCGATTGCCGCCTGCGATGCGCTGAACATTCCAACGAGACGCCGTGGAGAATTTCAACACCGTCTTCCTGAGCGACGTCAGAGACGTTGCGCCGTCGCGCCCGCGAACACATGGAACAGGGGCCGTGACCGAGGCTACGGCGCCGATGTCGAGCAGGTGGTCAAGCTGCTGAACGAGGCCCTGGCCACCGAGATCATCTGCGTGCTGCGTTACAAGCGGCACTACTTCATGGCCAAGGGAATCCATGCGGAACCCGTCGCAGCGGAATTCCTGGAGCACGCGAACGAGGAGCAGCAGCACGCCGACCTCATCGCCAGCCGGATCGTGCAACTGGGCGGAGAACCCGACTTCTCGCCCGATGGCCTCGCCATGCGCAGCCATTCCGAGTATGTGGAGGGCGGTTCCCTCATCGACATGATTCGCGAAGATCTGGTCGCGGAAACGCGTCGCCATAGAGAGCTATCTCGAAATGATCGCGTACCTCAAGGACCGCGATCCCACCACGCGCAGGATGCTCGAGGAGGTGCTCGCACGGGAAGAGGAGCACGCCGAGGACCTGAGTTCGCTGCTGGAAGGGCTCGGCAACACACGCTGAACCCCACGGCATCTTCAATCAACCAACAGGCGAGTCCACCGATCATGCCCCGTCCGATCAAGGAACCCGAACAGCCGCCTCCCCCCATCGACGATCCGGATCCGGTGCCCGAAGACGATGCCGATCTGCCGCCCGCGGACCAGCCACATCCGTTCCCGCCGGTGACGCCGGTGGTCGCCCGTTCGTGGACTGCGGCTGTCCGGGCCGGACAGCGTCACCAGATGTCGCCCGACGCGGCGCAGCCGCTCGACGGCCGTCTGGCGCTGTCGCGGCGTGAGCGTGCCTGAAAGCTGCACCAGTGTGCGGGCGAATTCCCGGTCGTAGGCTCTCAAGGCCGAGCGGTAGGCGGCATCGGGCGACGTCGACGGTGTGCTCAGCAAGGCCAGGAGCGCGGCGGATCGCAGGGGCCCATCGGACCCACGGGTCACGCTGTCCACGAATGCGCGCTGGAGCTTCTTCCGTTCCGCGAGCCGCACCGACGGGAATCCCGCCGTACGGCGGTTGAGGTCGGCGATCAGCGCTTCCTGGGTGTCGTTCAAGGGGCCCGTCCATCGCTCCAGATGATCCTTGACGCGCTCGGTACGTTCGCGAAACGGCCGCGCTCGCGTCTGGCGCAGGAGGTCCCGCTGGAACCGTTCATTTCTGAGAACCGCGTCGAGATCTGTCCGCCTGACGGGTGTGAGCGTGCGGGTGACCGGATCGAGTGCGCTCACCAGTCGGGTCGACGTCGACGCCAGATGCCGCCGCGCTTCTTCCAGGAACATGTGCACGTCGGCCTCTCGTGACACCCGCCCACGCGGGATCGGCGACCCGTTCGAGCATCCGCGCGTAGGACGGCAGTTCCTGCGCCCGGTGCCAGTCGTGCACCCGGTCCAGTATCGGTTCGAGCGAATCTTCCTGGGTGGAGGTGAGATCGACATACTGACCGATGCGCTGCTCAAGCAACCAGGGGGACCGGTCGTACGTCCACTCCACCGCCTTGTCGGATATCGACACGCAAGAACTCAGCGAAAGGCAGGCAATCAATACCCATGCGCGGATCGTTCCCGCGGCGGGGATGGCGCGTTCCCGCGGGAAGTGGCGGTACGATCGGCATTCATTTTTCATGCGCGGGCATTCCTCGTGTTGCGGCCGGCCGGAAGGATCGGGATGACCCGTTCCATCGGCACACGGCTCTCCCGCTGCCCGCCTCCTACAGGAGATGTTTCAGCCATGAATCGGCATCACCGCAGTGGTTGGGCCGTCGGGGCGTTGGTGCTGTCGCTTGCCGGTCTGCAAGGCCCGGCAAACGCCGGGGCCGCCAATGCATTCGTCGCCATGGGCCCGGATCCGGGCGGCAAGCGCGGCACGGCGTTCGATCCGGACTCGATCCGCACCGATCATCCTGACCTGGTGAACCGCCCATCGATCCGGCCACCCGCGGTCCGGTGGTCAACGGCGCGCGCCCTCCGGACGCGGGAAAGCCGCCCGCCAAGGAAGAGGACCGGCCGGAGGCAGAATCCCGGACCCGGCGGTAACGCTGCCGGATCGCAGGCAGAACCTCTGCGTCGCTGCGCCTCACTCCACCAGCTTGACGTCCGGATGAATGAACCGCCATGCATCGCGCTTGGTCTCGAAATCGAGCGCGATGTTGGCAGGGCTCGTGGACGGCAGACGGAGAAGCTCGAGATCGCGGGCGGCAGGCAGGTCGTGAAAACCGAAGCGCCGGTAGAGCATCTCCGCTTTCCACCCCGTTGAAGCAGATGCGCCGTATCTGGCGATGCCTCGAGAGAAAGGTGGCGATGATAGTTCGGCACGACGCTGGCGGGTTCGATGTGGGTGTCCAGGCTGGACTTGCGCTTGCACGAGCGCAGGACGTCCCACAACGCCACTCCCGCTGTCATCACGGACGCCACGCGCGTGCCGTAGTCGGAGCCCGCGTCAAAGCCGAGCCAGAATCCGGCCATGGTCCAGAACAGGTTTCGGGGATGCGCGTAGTAACGCCGGATTCTGAGCGAAGCGATCCCCGGCATGCTGCCCAGCACGAGAACGCGCGACCCCGGCCGTTCGATCGGAGGGAATCCGTGAACGAGCAGGGAAGCGTCTCCGGGATAGTCCTCGCCGTCGCGATCAGCCATGCCACGCCCGTAGGTTCGCGGATCTCCGCGGCCGGACCCGGGGGATGCGGCCGTGTGGCAATAAGAAACCTCTTCCCCGCCGGGGTTCCCGGGAAGAAGAGGCATCGAACCGCCGGGGTGCGTCAGTACTTGTAGACGACGCCCAGCGAGTAGAGCGAAAACGTTCTCGCGTCCGGAGGCGAAGGTCAGGCGGTAGACGTCCCAGTCGCCACGGATGGCCAGCTTGCGAGTCACGTCGAACTGGGCGCCGAGCCCGTAGCTGATGTCGAGATCCGCATTCTTTCCGGTCGCCACGCCCGCGATGGGCGAGCTCTGGTGCGTCCAGCCGTACACGCCACCGAGCTTCGCAAACACGTTGACCGGACCCATGGGTGCGTTGGCGACAAGACCGAGGTCAAGGCCGTGCCCCAGGTGTCGCCGTTGTTGCGTCCCACCGTTCCTGAGAAGAGAGATCCACTTGCACGACAGTTCGAGCCCCAGCATCCGGTTGAGCCGTCCGCCCCCGTATACCTTGAAGCCGAAATTGTTCCCTTCGCAGGACGTGCCGGGAGCACACCCGCCCAGGTCGTAGTCGGAGCTGCCGAAATTGGCGCCGAAGTAGCCGTACGAGGTGTACGGCAGCCAGCCCTTCGGCCGGGAGTCGCCGTCCGCATCGTCCCATCGTCCATGACGGGACGACGATGAATCCATCGAGGTGCTGCTGGAATCCGATGAAGTGGTGGTGGAATCCTGGGACCACACGTATGTGCTCGCCCCAAGGGCGACAGCGCCGAGCGCCGCGCAGATCAATGATGCTTTCATGAAGAGACTCCTTCGTATTGGCGGTTGGGGCACACTGAGCGGCGGGGGGAACGATCGCCGATCCCCGTGCCCCTCAATGCGTGCGGGACGAACTGGGCAACCGGTATTCCCGCAGACAGCGGTCTTCGATCAGTCGGGGAAGGTGCGTGGATCGGACGTGTCCATCCGGCGCTCCCGCGGCTCGCCCTCGAGAGAGCTGGGTGCGTTGACGTTCGCGGTGTCGGAGACGCCGATGCCAAGGCGCGATACAAGCTCGCCGCCGAGCCACGCGGTGACGACGGCGAGCGACGCGCCGGCGAACGACAACGTCAGCGCGAGATCGCTGGGCACCACCGTGGCGGCCGGGCGCAGGGCCCAGCTGCCGGCGAACAGCAGCACCACCGCGGCGTTGCCCGCGCCGTGCACCGCACCGATCCTGCGGGCTCGCGTGCCCCGGGGCACCGCCATGAGGTCCACGGCGCCGAACGGGGCGGCCACCAGGGCGCCGATGACCCCGGCCGCGATCATGTAGTAGGCCGCGATGGACCACTGCATGTTGCGGGTGGCAAGGTGGATGAGATCGAAGACGACGGCCGTCGCGAGCAGACTGAGCGGAAGACGACGAGCATCGGATGGACCGGATGCCCGAGAATCTTTGCCTTGCTTTCCATTTGACCGGCTCCACGACGAATCAGGAGCCGGCAACGCGGCAATCGAGGGACCAGCCGCGATCTTCCCGCGGCCGGAAGATCAGCGGATCAGCGGCTCTCCGTTGCTCGCATCCCCGTAGGAATCGGCGTCCGGCCGGTCGCTGGAGTACTCCTTCAACCGGTTGTAGAGCGTCTTGAGACTGACACGGAGCACGGCTGCCGTGCGTTCCTTGTGATTGTTGTAGTGGCGCAGCGTCGCGAGGATGAGCTCCCGCTCCGCATCGGCCATGGAAGTTCCGATGGGGACCGTGATGGACGCCTGCGACGGCGAGTGCGATGGAGCTGCCGGGGACGCCGGCGGCTCCACGAACAGCCAGGTGTCGTCGATGGTGTCGCCTTCGGCCATGACGAAGGCCCGCTGCACCACGTTGCGCAATTCCCTCACGTTGCCGGGCCAGTGATAGCGGGACAGCAACGCGGCCGCTCCAGGCGTGAACTTCTTCTGCACGCCTTCCTCCGCGCAGATGTCGTTGAGGAAATGCTGCGCGAGCAGGGGAATGTCCTCCAGCCTGTCCCGCAACGGCGGCACGGGAATGGGGAACACGTCCAGGCGATACATGAGGTCCGCCCGCATGCGTCCTGCCGCGACCGCCTCCACCGGCTTGCGGTTGGTGGCGGCGATGATGCGCACGTCCGTGGGCCGTTCCTGCGTCGAACCCACTCGCATGAACATGCCGGTTTCCAGCACGCGCAGGAGCTTCACCTGCAATTCCGGGAGTATCTCCGTCACTTCGTCGAGAAACAGCGTGCCTCCATGGGCGCGCTCGAAGAAGCCCTGATGTTGCCGGTCGGCCCCGTGAAGCTGCCCTTCGTGGCCGAAGATCTCGCTTTCGATGAGATTGGGTGAGATGGCGCCGCAGTTGACGGCCAGGAACGCTTGCTTGCGCCGTCGGCTCAGGTCGTGAATGGTTCTGGCGACGAGTTCCTTGCCCGTTCCACTCTCCCCGGTGATGAGCACGGTGATCGCCGTGCCGGCCACCCGCGAGATCTGTTCGTACACACGCTTCATCGTCTGCGACCGGCCCCACAGGTGGCCGAAGTGTCCGGACCGTTCCGACTCCGCCGAGAGCGAGTTGATCTCCGCCTTGAGCACGGACGGCGGCATGACTCTGGAGAGGATGCCCTGGAGCTGCTTTGGGACTGATCGGCTTGACGACATAGTCGCTCACACCCAGCCGGAGAGCCTCGATGGACGTCTCGAGCGACGCGTGTCCGGTGATGAGGACGACCTCGCAGTCGCGCAGCGCCTCGTTCTCCTTCAGCAGATCCATGCCGTCTCCGTCGGGCAGCACGAGATCCAGCAACAGAACGTCCGGCTTCTGCATCGCGATCTGCCGGCGCGCATCACGGAGACTCCCCGCATTCGCGACCGTGAAACCCTCGGCGGCAATCAGTGTCGCCATCATGTTGGCGGTGTCCACTTCGTCGTCGACGATCAATACGTGCTTCATGAGTTGCTTCCTCTGGTCAGACGGCCGGCTTGTGGCCACCGCCCGGAATGGGACTTGCCATGCGGTTTCCCTGGGCCGCCTCCGGCGCGGCCGCACTTCATGGAGCCGATGCGTCGATCATGCTGGCCGCCCCTCCTCTGCGCCCTCGAAGTGATGTAGGCACCGCTCACGAACAGCTCGCCGAGAGCCGGATCGTGCTGTTGCTGGTGGACTTCATCAACCCGTTGCAATTTGCAGGTGCGGACCGTCTCGCCACGGAGGCAGTGGCGGCGGCGGTGCGGCTCTTCGCCTGAAACACGCCCTCATGCGGGAGCGCTTTTCCACGGTCTACGCGAATGACAACTACGGCATCTGGCAATCGGAGTTTTCCGATGTACTACGACGTTGTACAGGAATGCAAGGCCCGCCGGGAGAAATTGCGCGGATGCTCGCCCCGGAGGGACCCGAACTGACGATTCTCAAGCCACGACACAGCGCGTTCTACGGCACGCCCCTGGATCTTCTGCTCACGCAACTGCACGCACAGGAGCTGATCCTCACCGGCCTCACCGCCGACATCTGCGTGCAGCTCACGGCCATGGACGCCTACATCAGGGGCTACCGCATCCGCGTCCCCGCCAACTGCACGGCCGCGGAGTCGCCGGAGCGCAAGGAGGCCGCGCTCGACTACATGGGACGGGTGCTCAAGTGCGACACGGCGCCATTGTGAACGGGCACCCCGATTGCCCCCACCGGCCCAGGCAACGTGTCCAGTCAAACGAAGGAGGTCGGGGATCATGGTCAATTTCATCGTGTGGTTGGTGGTCGGGGGTCTCATCGGCTGGGTGGCGAGCATGATCATGCGCACGGACGGACAGCAGGGAGTGTTCCTCAATGTCGTCGTGGGCATCGTCGGTGCGGCCATCGCAGGATGGGTCATATCGCCCCTGGTGGGTGTACCCACCATCAACCAGAACGCATTCAGCATGGGCGCACTCGTGGTGTCGCTGCTCGGCGCCATCGTCTTGCTCGCGGTTGTCAACATGTTCCGCCGTGGCAAGGCGCGATGAGCGCACGGCGCATCCGGTAATTGTTCCAGGGAGGCGCGCCAGCACGGTTGCGGCCGTAGCCGAAACGCGCTTCCGGGTTCGATCGTTCAATTTCTTTCGTTAAGGAGAACAGCATGGCCACTCCCTCCACTTCTTCCATGACCGATTCGCCCTATCCGACGTCCAATCAGGAAGTGCCTTCGAACAGCGGCAACGGCAGTGGTTCCTCGCCATCTGCCATGCAACGTGCGGTGCAGGGCGCCCACGCAGCTGTCGACAACGTCGCCCGGCGGATCGAGACCGCAGTCGATCGCGTCAAGTCGGGCGCCCAGAGCACCGCGCAGACCGTGCAGGAAGGCGCAGGCGAGATCGCCGAAATGGAACGCGAGATGCTGGAATCGGTGCGCTCCACCGTTCGCGCGCATCCGCTCCTCACCATCGGACTGGCGGTGGCGGCGGGCATGCTCCTGAGCAGGCTCATCGCGTCGTCATCCCGCTGAAGGCATGGAAACACCGACCCCTTCGCCCGCCTCCGCGGCGGATCCCCGCGCCAGCGAGTCTCGTGCGGGAGCGGCGTCCGGCGGCGGCACGGCGTCGGACGGCGCCTCGCCCGGGCTCTCGGGCCTGGTCCAGCAACTGCTGGGCGAGCTGCCGGGCCTCGTGTCGGACCGCGTCCACCTGCTGGCCCTGGAACTGCGGCGGGCCGCCATCGCGCTCGCATGGCTCGGCATGCTGGTCGTGGCCTCCGGTGTACTCCTCTGCACGGCATGGCTGGCGATATGGGCGGGCATCGGCTGGCTCCTGCTCCAGGCGGGAGCGAGCCCTGGCGGGGTCTGTCTCCTGATCGTTGCCGCCAACCTTCTCACCACGGCTCTCCTGGCGGGCCTCGCAAAGCGGCTTGCCCGGCACGTCAATCTTTCCGCGACGATGCGGCGCCTCACGCTGGCGCCTTCCATCGAACCGCAACGGCCCGCGACGGAAGCCGCCGTGCCGGCTGGCGCGGCGGGCGCCCGAGCGGCCTCGTGAGGCTCGTCCGGTGACTGCCCCCCGCGCGATCGTGCCAGCGCGCCCCCGCGGACTGGCCTCCTGGTGGCCCGGCGCCGTGGACTCCGGCGCCGCCGCCGCAGAAATCGCGGTGATCGAGCGGGACGAACGCGTGCGCCGGCTCGCAGGATTGCTTCTCCCCACTGCGCGCCGGAGCGTGCGTCGACGTCTGCGGACGATCGCCTTCGGTGCCGCCCTCGCCGCCGCGGGCGGCCTGGGGGCGTGGTACTTGTGGCACCGACACCGGCGTTCGGACCGGTCGCCAGCGGGCAAGGATCCGGCAGGAGGCACGCCAGGCCGCAGGCGCCCGCGGGCGCAACGGAGCCCCTGGTACTCCACGCTGCCATGGCACTGGCTTGCGTTGCGCGCGTGGATGGTGTTGCCGCAACGTTTCCACGGCGTGCTGAAGGACCGGTTGGCGGTCCTGGGCATCTCCGCGGCCGGTCCGGTGCTGGTGCGTCTTTTCCGTCGTGACCGATGACCGGCAGCTGGACTCAGCTCTTCGCGGTGACCCTGCCGCCCTGGGAACTGATGATCCGCGGCACGGTGATGTACTGGGTTCTCTTCGTGCTCTTCCGTTTCCTGCTTCGCCGGGACGTGGGATCCATCGCGATCGCGGACGTGCTGCTCCTCGTGCTCATCGCCGACGCTTCCCAGAATGCGATGGCGGGCGGCTACGAATCGATCACGTACGGCATCGTCCTCGTGGGCACGATCGGCGGCTGGAACCTGCTGCTGGACTGGCTCGCATTCCGTTTTCCCGCGGTGCGGCGAATCCTCGAACCTGCGCCCTTGCCCCTGGTTCGCGACGGACGCCTGCTGCGGCAGAACATGAGACGCGAACTGGTCAGCGTCGACGAACTCAATGCGCAACTGCGTCAGCAGGGCGTGGACGAGTACGCGGACATCAAGGTGGCGATCATGGAGAGCGACGGCACCGTGAGCGTGATCAAGAAGCAGGACGACGGGTCCGGCAAACGGGGCCGGAGTGCCCGCGAAAGAGTCGTCTAGCCAGGGCCCCCGTTCCGGCAGCCGTGTGTCGTGTGTCTCCCGCTTCCCCTGGGCTTGCCGTGCGATCCGCAGGGCCTGATCGCACCCTGCCCGCCGTTCGCTCTCAGCCAGTCTCAGGAAACCTGGCGGCTCCCTGCCGCCGCTGAAGCTCTGCCGATGAGTTCCATCAGCACGCCCATGGGGGCCGGTTTGGTCAGATGCGCGTCGAATCCCGTTTCCTTGAGCGATTGCGCGGAATCCTTCAGTCCGTACCCGGACAGGGCAATGAGCAGACCGGAGTAACCCGCAGCACGCGCCTGGCGTGCCAGGTCGAGTCCGTCCATCTCCGGCAGCCCCAGATCGACGATGGCGGCGTCGGGCACTTCTCCAAGAAGCTTGTCGAGCCCTGCCCGGCCGTCCGAAGCGATGCTCACCTGGTGCCCCTCCAGATGGAGCATCGTGCGCAGCGCTTCGCGCACGTCCGCGTTGTCCTCGATGATCAGCACGCGTTTCGACGGCGGGATCCGCGCGGGGATCTCCTGCCCGTCCATCGGAGGGAATCGCAGCGTCAGCGTCGCGCCCTTGCTCGACGACGCTGCGCCCACGGTCCCGCCATGGAGTTCCACCAGACGCTTGAGAAGCGTGAGACCCAGGCCCAATCCTCCCGGACGCCGTCCACCACCGCCGTGCAACTGCTCGGCATCGGGGGTTCCGGGCGGTTCCATGAGGTCCGGGGGAATGCCGGGACCTTCGTCGGAAAGTTCCAGCACCATCGCATTCCTTTCGGAACGCACTGAAAGACCGATGGTGCTCGATGGCGGCGCGTGTTTCGTCGCATACGCGAGGAGATGCCCGAGAATCTGCTCGAGCCGCAGCGGGTCCGCCCGCACCCAGGCCTGCTCGGTCTGCAAGGTGATGCGATGGCGGCCCCCGGCCTGCGCGGCCGCCACGGACGTGCTCTTGCCCACCGCCTGGGCCAGATCCACCGCCTCGAGCTGCAGCGCGATCTTTCCGGACACGATGCGCGAGGCATCGAGCAGTTCGTCCACCAGCCGCGTCAGCTGCGCCGTCTGACGGGAGACGATGGCGAGCGCGTCGGCAGCCGCCGCGCTGGCGCGGTCGACACGCTGGAGCACCGCGATCGCGGTGGTGAGAGCGCCCAGAGGATTGCGCAGCTCGTGACCCAGCATCCGCAGGAAACCGTCCTTGGCACGATTGGCGGCTTCGGCCGCCAGACGGGCTGCCCGCTCCTCCTCCAGCCGGCTCTGCGCATCGGGCGCCATGGCCGGGGAATGCGGCGGCGCCTGCTCGGGACCTTCGGGGATGCCCGGCGCCTCCCGGGCCTGCTGAATTCCCGGTCCGGCGGATCGTGGCGAACCCGGTGCCTCCGCAAGCGCCACGACGGGAACGGCCCGGCGCAAGGCCGGCCATGCGAGCGCGACACCCAGGAACAGCGCCCCGGCGATGAGCGCCACCGACACCCGCAGGGGACGCACGACTTCCGAATCCACCACGTCCGGCAGCGGTTCGGCCTCCACCGTCCAGGCCACATACCGGAGCCTGCCGACACCGCCATAGTCCGGCCCGGGTGTCGCTGCGGGTCCGCGCTGCGGTTCCCAGGACCACGCGGCGAAACGGACCGCATCGTCCTTGTCCGCCGCGTAGACCGCCTCGGCGGCACGGCGCACGACCACGTTGCGGCGGCCGTCTCGCACGGTCAGCGCGAAACCGTCCAGGCGCGCCCCCACGAGCGCCTGTTGCAGGCTTGCAGGATCGAGGCGGGCGCAGGCGAATCCGGGCGCTCGCTGGCCCCCGCGCATCGGCACGACTACCAGCACGCACGCGCCCCCGTCCCGGGACCCTTCCGCGCTGAAGCCGCTTGCAGCCCAGTTGCCCTCGCGTGGCAACGTGGCGGTGTCGGGGTAACAGGCCGTTCCTCTGCCGCCACCTCCCGGATCGGCGGTGTCGAGCGTCGGCCGGCCCGCTGCATCCAGCAGGAAGACACTGCGCCACCCGTCGCGCGAGCGGCTGATCTCGTCCAGCGTGCGCATCCGGTCACGATCCTGCCTCTCCGCGAGGAATGAGCCGGAACGTTCCAGCGCAGTCAGGACCTCCACGGTGGCGAGGATCTCGCGGTCGAGCCGCCGCGCCGCGGCTTCGGCCTCATGCAGCGCCCGTGTCTGCACGGCGCGGGCGTTTCCCTTTGCCTGCTGCGCCGCGAGATATCCGGACGCCAGCAGCAACGGCAGAACCGCCAGCGCCAGCGCCATCCACACAGGGCGGGTCACGAAACCCTTCGCACCTGCACGCCCGCGCCATCCGGTCACGGTCATCGCGCGCCCCTTCCGCGTACGGGGAGGTCCGGTATCGCCGCTCGGCATTTGGATTGCCGCGATTTCGCCCCCGCGAACGGAGGCGAACAGATGAACCCCTTCACGAATCGCCAGCCGGACATGACGCATTCACTCGAGCCGTCTCCGCCTGTGCCGGCTGCACCGGTAAGCGCCGATCTGGGAGACGGAGAAAGGGACCTGGCATGGCTGGCCGAGACACCCCGGCCGGATCGTCCGGTCGAGGCGGCGTCGGATCTCGGAAGGGCCTGACGGTGAGTCGGCCCCTCCCTCGGCCCCCGCGGATGGGCGGGAGTCCACGATAGTGGCTCCCCGGGAGGTCTGGCAAGGGCATGCAGACGTCTCATGCGTGGTCGAGCACGATGCCCTGCCCGGCCATCCGCGAGCAGTGTTCGCAACAGAACGTCCGGCCTCCCGCTTGCACGCCATGGCCGATGATGCGGCAGCCGCAATGACTGCAGATGCTCGCGAGCCTGTGAATGGCGCATTCGAACGAGTCGAATGCGTATGAAATGCCGTGCCAGCTGACGGTGAAGCACCTGTCCGTCTCGTTTCCGCACGTCTCGCAGCGCTGCGCATCCATGACCTGCCCCTCCGAATCCCGCGAACCCGGGCAATTGGCGTTCCTCGGCACACTGGGGGCACGCCGATTGCCTTGTCGGATTCCCGCTCGATGCCGCCCTTGGAGAATGCTCATGGCCTCACGCGATACGCGAACCTTCGGTGACCCCCTCAAGCATCGAGGCCGCCACGGCGGCAAGTTCGAGGAAGGCAGCCTTGCGCCGGGCCGCCGGCGCGACTTCGGCCGCTGGGAGGAAAGCGACGAGGCGAGCCCCAGACGCCGCGCGTCACGACGCGACGCACTGCCGGAGCGGCTCGACACCCGCTGGTGGGAGGACTGACCATGAACGCATTGCGTACGGCTCCTCCTGTGCTGGCCCTGGCCGCCGCGCTGGTATGCACGGGCACGAAGGTCTACGCGCAGGCGACCGAGGTGACCATGCACAAGGTGGACGAGAACGGCGTGCAGGAGGCGATCGGCACGGTGGTCATCTCGGCCACCGCCGATGGCGTGACATTCACTCCGGCGCTGAAGGGCCTGCCTCCCGGTCCGCACGGCTTCCACGTGCACGAGAAGCCCGATTGCGGCCCGGCGCTGGATCCGGAGAAAGGCAAGTCCGCGCCGGCCATGGCGGCCGGCCCGCATCTCGATCCCGGAGGAACGAAGCGTCATCGCGGGCCGCGGGAAGAGGGTAACCTGGGGGATCTCCCGGTCCTGGAGGTGGATGAGAGCGGCAACGCACAGACGGCGGTGCTTGCGGCGCGCCTCAAGCTGTCCGATCTCAACAACCACGCCCTCGTCATCCACGCAGGGGCGGACAACTATTCGGACGAACCTGCCAAGCTGGGCGGCGGGGGCACGCGCATCGCGTGCGGCATCATCAAGATCGTCAGGACGACCCGCAGCACACCGGCTCCCCGTCTGGCTGTCCGCTGAATCGCCGCGCCGGATCGGGTCGTCGCCGCGGGTTCCCCCGCCGCACGGGCAGTCCGTTTTCATTGCGCCGGAGTTTCCGCCTCGCACCCGGGTCACGCAGAGGTCGGCGCTCCCCGTGCCGAACGCACCCGTGCCACCGCTCGCAGGTCCACGGCCGCGCTGGTCACGAGTGCCACGGTCGTCGCCGTTCGTGACGCGTCCGCGTTTTACCGGGTCCCTGTCCTCGATTCGGCAAGCCCCTCCCTCGTGCGCACCGATGAAACGAGAGGGCATGTCATGCGGACGATCCCGCCTTCGCGCACGCACGCACCCCAGGGCTCCGCACGAGTGGCCCGCGCCGTTGCAGGGGCATGCTGATTGCCACCGGCGCAACACCGCACCGCAAAGGACATTCCATGCGCACCGAACCGCTCCACGTCGTTCTCGTCAGCGAGCACGCCTCTCCGTTGGCCTCGCTGGGAAGCGTCGATGCAGGCGGCCAGAACGTGTATGTCGCCCGCGTCGCCAAGGAACTGGGCAGGCTCGGCCATCGCGTCGACGTGTACACGCGCGCCGATGCGCCAGGACTTCCCGCCACGGTGTGCATGCATGCCGGTGTCCACGTACATCACCTGCCCGCGGGCCCTCGTGAATTCGTTCCGAAGGAACGCCTTCTTCCTCACATGCCGGAGTTCACGGCGCGCCTCGAAGCGCGCCTTCGCACGTCGGGCGTGCCAGACATCCTCCATGCGAACTTCTTCATGTCGGGACTGGCGGGCCTGCGTTTGCAGAACCGGTCGGGTGTGCCCCTGGTCATGACCTTTCATGCGCTGGGGCTCGTGCGCCGGGAGCACCAGGCATCGGCGGATGCGTTTCCTACTGCCCGCACGAACATCGAGCGCGCGCTGGTGCGGCGCGCGGACCGTGTCATCGCGGAGTGCCCGCAGGATGCGGCAGACCTTTCGCGGCTTTACGGCGCCCTTCCCGCGCGCGTCGCCATGGTTCCCTGCGGCGTGGACGTGAACGATTTCTTTCCCGTTCCCCGTGCCCGCGCCCGCGAACAACTGGGCCTGCAGGACGACGAATTCGTCGTCCTGCAGCTGGGACGTCTGGTCCCGCGCAAGGGCATCGACAACGTGATCCGCTCCATGGCGTTGCTGCCGCGAAACCTGCGCGCCCGGCTCATCGTCGTGGGCGGAGACTCTCCGGTCCCGGACGAGGCGCTCACGCCCGAGATCGGGCGCCTGCGGCAGATCGCCCGGGAATTCGCCGTCGAGGACCGCGTGCGGTTTCTCGGCCATCGTCAGGGCGCGGACCTGCGCACCTGCTATGGCGCGGCCGATGTCTTCGTGACGACGCCCTGGTACGAACCCTTCGGCATCACACCGCTCGAGGCCATGGCCTGCGGAGTGCCCGTGATCGGAAGCGGCGTGGGCGGCATCCAGCACTCCGTGGAAGACGGCGTGACGGGTTATCTGGTTCCGCCCAAGGATCCTGCGGCACTCGCGGACAAGCTTCTGACGCTGCATCGCAATCCCGCGCTTGCCGCGGCGTTCGGCCGCGCCGGCATACGACGCGTGCGGTCCCTGTTCACCTGGCATCGGGTGGCTGCCGGTCTGGAAGACGTGTACCGCTCGCTCGTTCGGTCGAGGTGGCGGCACCGGCACACTCTGCATTCCGGCACGTTTCTCCGGTTCGCACTCGGGCGCACTTGGCGGCGAACGCATGAGGCTGCCCGAATCCGACGTGCCCGCCTCCATGCTGGCAGGGTGCACCGTTCTGGTCACCGGCGCCGGCAGCGGCCTCGGTGCCGCGATCGCGCGAGCGCTCCACGCGGACGGCGCCAACGTGGTGCTCGCCGATCTTGCCGTGATGAAGGCGAGCCAGGTCGCGGCGCGGATGGATCCGGAGGCCAGGCGTTGCTGCGTCGTCCACTGCGACGTGCGCGAACCGGAGTCCGCGCGTTGCGCGGTCGACGCCGCCATCGCGCGCTTCGGCACTCTCGACGCCCTGGTGAACAACGCCGGATTCGACGTCACCAAGTGTGTGGAAGACCTCTCCGTGCAGGAATGGGATGCGGTGCTGGACACCAACCTGCGCGGCCCGTTCCTGCTCACCAAGGCGGCGCTGCCGGCCCTGCGCGCAGGCGACGGCGGCCGCGGAGGCCATATCGTCAACATCACCTCCACCGCGGCAAGGCGAGCCTGGCCCAACGCCGCGGCGTATCACGCCAGCAAGTGGGGCCTGACCGGCTTTTCGCACGCCCTCCACGCGGAACTGCGCGGCGGCGGAGTACGTGTGACGAACATCGTAGCGGGTGGCATGCGCACTCCGTTCCTGCTCGACCGGTTTCCCGACATCGATGCCTCGCGGTTGCAGGATCCCGAACGCGTGGCGGACGGCGTGTGCTTCGCTCTGCGCATGCCCCGGGATTCGGTGGTGGCGGAACTCATGATTCTTCCCCTGAAGGAATCCTCATGGCCCTGAGAGGCGATGCCGCCGTCTTCCTCGACCGGGACGGCACGTTGGTGGAGGACCTGCCCTTCAACGTGGACCCGGCGCGGGCGCAATTCACTTCGGATGCGTTGCTGGCGCTGCGCGCGATGGCGGATTCCGGTTTCGCGATCGTCGTCGTCACCAATCAGCCGGGCGTCGCGACGGCGCGCTTCACCGAAGCGGAACTGCAGCACTTCCACGACGCCTTGCGCTCGCGCATCCGTGAGGAAGCCGGCGTGGAGGTGCTGGGCATCTACGCGTGCCCCCATGCGCCCGATCCGCGCGGCCGGCCCCAGTGCAAATGCCGCAAGCCCGAAGCCGGATTGCTGCGCCACGCGGCCTCGCTTCACGGCCTCGATTTGAAACGCTACTGGATGATCGGCGACATCCTGGACGACGTGGAAGCCGGCCACCGGGCCGGGTGCCGCAGCGTGCTGCTCGACGTGGGCCACGAGACGAGGTGGCATCTCACGCCCCCGAGGCAGCCGGAATTCCGCTGCACGACGCTGCTGGAAGCAGCACAGGTGGTCGTGGCTCACCGCCGCATGCCGCCGAGACGTTGCGTCGCCTATCTGCGCCATCGCAGGTCCCGCCCATGAGCGCGGCGGAAGACCGAACGGCCGCGGGCGGATGGACGCACGTGCGCAACATCCTCGCCATCCGCCTGGACAGCATGGGGGACGTCCTCATGACCGGCCCCGCGCTCGCGGCCATTCGCGACACGTCGCCGCACGCCCGCATCACGGTGCTCACCTCCCACGCCGGTGCGCTCGCCGTGCCGCACCTGGGAATTGCCGACGAGACCCTCATCTACTCGGCCCCGTGGGTGGCCGGAAACGTGCACGAGGAGATGGGCGAGGACCTGGGCCGAAGCGAGGCGGCGCTCATCGCGTCGCTGGCCGCCCTGCGCTTCGATGCGGCCATCGTCTTCACCGTCTGCACCCAGAGCCCCCTGCCGGCCGCGTTCATGGCGCGCCTTGCCGGCATTCCGCGGCGGCTCGCCTACTGCCGGGAGAATCCGTACGGACTGCTGACCGAGTGGGCCGCGGAAACCGACGAGATCGGCGACGGCATGCGTCACGAAGTGCAGCGGCATCTCGATCTGGTATCCCAAGTGGGTTTCCGGACGGACGACGACCGGCTGCGCTTCCAGGGCGAGGCGCGTCACTTCGAGGAAGCCCGTCTGCTCCTGCAGGCGGGCAATCACGGCGGTTCTCCGTACTTCGTCGTCCATCCGGGCGCCAGCGCGCCGTCGCGGCGATATCCGGCGGAGTTGTTCGGCGACGCGGCCGAGGAGATCGCGCGACGCAGCGGCCGTCTGGCCGTGTTCACCGGATCCCCCGACGAGCAGCCCCTGGTCGACCGCGCACGCGCCCGGATGAGTTCGCCTTCGATCAGTCTCGCCGGCCGGCTGTCCGTGGCCGTGCTGGGCGCGGTGATCGCGGAAGCCGACCTGCTCGTCAGCAACAATACGGGCCCCGCGCACATCGCCGCCGCCGTGGATACGCCGGTCGTGGATCTCTACGCACTCACCAATCCGCAACACACGCCGTGGCGCGTGCGTTCCGTGGTCTTGAGCCACAACGTGCCGTGCCGGTACTGTCTCAAGAGCGTCTGCCCGGAAGGTCACAACGACTGCCTGCGGGCGATTCCGCCCTCGTCGATCGTACATGCGGCGCTGTCCCTGCTCGATATGGCGCCTGTCGAGACGACGGAAGGCCGCGACACGCCAGTGCCTCCCACGCAGGCGTCCGCATGATCACGCTGGGCATCAACGCGGCATTCCACGATTCCGCGGCCGTGCTGGTGGTCGACGGGCGGGTGATCGCCGCCGCGGAAGAGGAGCGCTCCTCGCGCATCAAGCACGCCAAGCGGCCCGTGCCCTTCTCCGCCTGGGAGCTGCCCTATGCCGCCATCGACTACTGCCTCGAGGCCGGAGGAACGGCGCTTGCCGGCGTGGACCACATCGCGTACAGCTTCGATCCGGACGCCCTGACCGGGTCGGAGCCCGCCTCCGGCGGCATCGCCGGAGAGCACGCCCGCCGGGACGACGAGGTCCCGGCGGGCGGCTTGCAGGCGCTGTTCGAGTCCAACATCCGTCGCGCCCCCTTGCAGCTCGTCGACGGCGTTCCGCATCATCTCCGCGCGCGGTTCGCCAAGGAGTCGCTCCACTGGCAGTGGCATTTCGTGAGCCACCACCTGTCCCACCAGGCCAGCGCCTTTCTTGCCGCGCCTTTCGACGAATGCGCGGTGATGACGCTGGACGGCCGCGGCGAGAGAGCGCCACCACCGGATACGGCGTATGGCAGGACGGCCTCTACCGCTCGCTCGGCGAAGTCCACTTTCCGTCGTCGCTCGGTCTGCTCTACGAGCGCATCACCTCCCATCTCGGCTTTCTCCACTCGAGCGACGAGTACAAGGTGATGGCGCTGGCCGCCCTGGGCCGCCCGCGCTTCCGGGACGAATTCCGCCGCTGGATCACCGTGGGTACCAAGGGCCAGTACCGCGTGGACGCAGCGGATCTCGAAGCCCGGGCCGGCCCTCCGCGGCGGCGCGGCGGACCGCTGGAACAGCACCATTTCGACCTCGCGGCATCCCTGCAGTGCGCGCTGGAGGACACGGTGCGGATCTTGCCGCGTGGCTGCGGGAAGCCAGCGGGAGCCGCCATCTGGCCATGGCCGGCGGCGTGGCGCTCAACTGCCTCATGAACGCGAGGCTGCGGGACAGCGGTCTCTTCGACGCCGTGTGGGTGCAGCCTGCCGCCGGAGATGCCGGGACCGCGTTGGGATGCGCGCTGTGGGTGGATGCCCTCGCACGCGAGGACTCCGCCGGGCCCGCGCGCCAGCGCGCCCGCCGGGGGCTTCCCGCCATGCCGCCCGGCACGGCGCTCGCACCGGATCCGCCGGACCGCGTGCCCGGACGTCCGCTGCCCCCCACACGCCTGGCGGAAAGGACGTGGCGGATGGACCACGCGAATCTCGGGCCGGAATTCGATGACGACTCCGTCGAGATGATGCTGCGGTGGGCGACGGTGCCGTACCGGGCACTGAACGGCGCCGGCGGCGATCGCACCGCGGAAGTGACGGCCGGCCTGCTGGCGGGCAACGCCCTCGTCGGGTGGTTCCAGGGCCGCATGGAGTTCGGCCCCGCGCCCTGGGCGCCCGGTCGATTCTCGCGTCCCCGTCGACCCGGGCATGCAGGCGCGTCTGAACGAACTCAAGGACCGCGAGGACTTCCGGCCCGTCGCGCCCGCGATCCCCGAGGAGGATCTGGGACACTGGTTCACCCAGGCCCGGGCCAACGGCGGCCGCTCGCCCTTCATGCTGTTCGTCTACGGGGTACGAAAGGACAAGGCGCATCTCATCCCTTCGGCCTGCCACGTGGACGGGACCGCGCGTGTGCAGACGGTGAATGCGCAGACCCATCCCCGTTTTCACGCGCTGCTGCGCGCGTTCGAAGGCCATACCGGGGTACCCGTGCTGGTGAACACATCGTTCAACGTGCGTGGCGAGCCCATCGTGTGCACTCCCCGCGACGCGCTCGAGGCCTTCTTCACCACGCCGCTCGATGCACTGGTCATCGGCAGTTTCCTGGTGGAGAAGCCGCGGTGATCGCCTGTCCGCTCCTCGCGGGCGCGGCGCCGGACGTCGCCGTCGTCATTCCCACGTACCGGCGCGCCGCGCTGCTGCAGCGGTGCCTGCAGGCCGTCTGTGCCCAGCGGCTGCCGGGTCGGCGGTTCGAAGTGGTCGTGGTCGACGACGGGCGGGACGAGGACACCCGCGTCCAGGTCCTCGCCTACGCCGCGCAGGAGGGCCGTGCTGCGATCCGCTATCTGCGCCCGGGAATCGGCAAGGGTCCGGCTGCCGCGCGCAACGCCGGCTGGCGCTCGAGCGCCGCGCCGGTCATCGCGTTCACGGACGACGACACCATTCCGGCAGTCGACTGGCTGGCCGAGGGCCTCGGCGCCATGGCCGAGGGCGTCGACGCCCTGGCTGGCGCCATTCGTGTCCACATCCCCAATCCCTGCACGGATCACCAATGGAACACGTACGGCCTGGAGAAGGCCGAGTTCGCTCCGCCAACGCCTTCGTGCGCCGGGATGCCCTCGAACGCGTGGGCGGCTTCGACGAACGCTTCACGCGCGCCTGGCGCGAGGACTCCGACCTGCAGTTCAGTCTGCTCGAAGCGGACTGCCGCATCGCGCGCCGTCCGCGGGCCGTCGGTGCATCCCGTAAGGCCCGAGCGCTGGGGCGTGTCCCTGCGCCAGCAGCGCAACGCCATGTTCGAGGCACTGCTCTACAAGAAGCACCCGGATCTCTACCGTGCCCGCATCCGCGGCCGACCCCCGCTGGCGCGGTACGGGCTGGTCGTGACCGCGCTCGCCGCGCCGGTCCTCGTGCTGGCCGGACACCTGACCGCGGCACTCGCCTGCGCACTCGTGACCGCGGGCGGCATCGGACGCATCGCGGCCGCCCGCCTGCATCACACCGACCGGTCCGCACGCCACGTGACCGAGATGGTCGTGACGTCCTGCGCGATACCGTTTCTGTCCGTGTACTGGCGGGTGCGGGGGTTCGCTGCAGCATCGGATCTTCTTCCTTTGAGTGCGGCGCTGCTGTCCCCGCCGCCGCGTCGGATCGCCGTGTTCCGCGCGCTGATGCTGGGCGACATGCTCTGCGCGACACCGGCCCTGCGCGCCTTGCGGCACGGCTTGCCGGACGCGCACATCACGCTGATCGGCCTGCCCTGGGCCCGCGAGTTCGCGCTGCGTCTTGCGAGTGTGGACGCGTTCATCGAGTTCCCCGGCTTTCCCGGTCTGCCCGAGAGCGAGTGCGCCGCGGAGCGCCTCCCTGCCTTCCTGGCGGAAGTCCAGGCCGGCCGGTTCGACCTGGTGATTCAGATGCACGGCAGCGGAACCTTGACGAATCCCCTGGTGGCCACATTCGGAGGCGCCCGCATGGCCGGGTTTCGCAGTACGCGCAGCTGGTATCCGCGCTCGAACGAGCCCCTCTTCTGCGACTGGCCCGAATCGGGTCACGAAATCGACCGCCTCCTGTGTCTCACCGACCGTCTCGGTCTTCCGCGGCACGGCCGCAGACTCGATTTTCCGCTGACCGATGACGATCGCCGCCGCTGCGCCGGACTCTGGCCCGGCGTGGTGTCCTCCCGGTACGTGTGCGTGCACGCCGGCGCCCAGCTGCCGTCGCGGCGCTGGAACGTCGACCGGTTCGCCGATGTCGCGGATCAGCTCGCCGCCGATGGGCGGGAGGTCGTGCTCACCGGCTCCGACAAGGAGGAGCACCTGTGCGCGGAGCTGGCTGAACGCATGCGGCATCGCAGCGTCAACCTCGCGGGCCGCACCGACCTGTGGACGCTCGGCGCGCTGCTGGAACGGGCGGATTGCGTGGTCTGCAACGACACCGGCGTCTCGCACGTCGCTGCTGCCGTGGCGACTCCCAGTGTCGTGGTGAGTTGCGGTTCGGACGTCGACCGCTGGGCTCCCCTCGAGCGGGGTCTGCACCAGGTCTTCTGGCGACCCATGCCTTGCAGGCCTTGCCAGCACCTTCATTGCCCCGAGATCGATGGGTGCGCCTCCGGCGTGGATCCGTCCGAGGTCGCGGAGGCGGCGCGACGAGTCGCGCGCGGCTCGTCCGCCGCGGTACCCGAGACACTCTCCGCGGAGTCGTTCCGGCCTCTCGAAGCGCGTGCCTGACCGTGGCCCGCCGGCTGCGCATCCTCACCTGGCACGTGCACGGCAACTACCTCTACTACCTCACGCAGGTGCCGCACGATTTCTATCTGGTGACCGACGATGCCCGGTCGGTGCATCCCTCGGGCCGGAGCGGCACGCGGCCGTGGTGAAGCACCGTCATGGAGCTTCCCGCCGGGGAGGTCGCCGCAGCTCCCATCGACGTCGTGCTGTTCCAGTCGCGCGACGCATGGGAGAACGAACAGCATCGCGTGCTCTCGGAAGCGCAGAGGCGGGGCCCTCGCATCTACGTGGAACACGATCCGCCGCAGGCGCATCCGACCGATCAGAGGCACTGGGTGGACGACCCTGGCGTCCTGCTCGTGCACGTGACGCCCTACAACGCGCTCATGTGGGATTCGGGACGCACCCCGGTGAAGGTGATCGAACACGGGGTGAAGCTCCTTGCGAACGCACGGTACGACGGCCGCACGGAGACCGGACTGGTCGTGGTCAACAACCTCCGGCGGCGCGGCCGGCGGCTGGGACTGGACGTGTACCTGCAAGTGCGGGGAGAAGTACCTCTGGATCTCGTGGGGCTGGGCAGCGAGAACGTGCCGGGCGGAAAGGGATCCGTCCAGAACGCCGAGCTGCCGGCGTTCAGCGAGCGGCTACCGCTACTTCTTCAATCCCATCCGCTACACCAGTCTGGGCCTGTCGATCGTGGAAGCGATGATGGTGGGCATGCCCATCGTCGGCTTGGCGACCACGGAACTTTGCACGGTGATCCAGTCGGGCGTGAACGGGTTCGTGGACACGCGCACCGATCGGCTGGTGGAGTGGATGCACTTGCTGCGCAAGGACCGGCAGCTCGCCGTCGCCCTCGGTACGGCGGCACGCATCACCGCCGTGGATCGCTTCGGCATCGACCGCTTCGTGGCGGACTGGCTCGGCGCGCTGTCGACGGTGAGCCGCTGAACGCGGCCCACCCTCCCGCCGGTCAATTGCTGCTCGGCTTCGCTCCCGTGGTCTCCGCCAGCTGTTGCGCGGTCTCCAGATGCTTGCGCAGGTTCGGCAGCGTCCTGGTGATCCACGCCTTCAGTTCCGGATCCTTGGTTTCGCCGGCCGCCTTCTCGAAGTCGGCGATGTCCTTCTCGTGGTCCTTGATGCCGACTTCCTTGACGAACTGCCGGTCGAACTTCTGACCGTCCGCGCGCGCGAGCCTGTCGATCGTCTTCTTCTTGCTGCGCGGCATCTCGGAAGGAAGCTTCACGCCCTTGGCCGCGGCGAGCGCCTCGAGTTCCTGGTTGGCCATGGAGTGATGCTCGTTCAGCATGGCGCCGAAATCCTTGACGCCCTGGCTCGCGCCCTTCTGGCTCGCCAGACTGCCGACCGCGGCCTCGAACATTCCTCCGCCGGCGGCCTTGGTCATGAACTTGCGATCCGCGGCCGACAGAGTCTCCGCGCCGGTCTGCGATGCGTTGCTCTGCCCATCGTGCGTGGACGAAGGGCCGGCCGTGCCATCCGTGCCGGAATCGGCGACGCGGAGGAAGCTCCCCGCGGGGCCTGGCTCCCTCTGCCAACCCGCCCTCACGAGCCGGGGGCGCGGCTGGCAAGCCCGCACGTCGCACCCCAGCCAGACCTTCTGGGCGCCGGCGTTACTTGCCCCGTCGGTCCTCGCCGCGCTCCGCATCCCCGCGCCGGCCGTGGCGGTGCGGGGCAGAGGAAGGTGCGAGGCCGCGCCTCGATCCGTGACCACGCCGAAGACCCGGCGTGAGTGCCGGTCTCCTGTCCCGCCCCGCCGGCGTTCCAGACACCCAGCACGGCCAGTCCGCCGACCGTGAGTCCGCACAACAATCCCGCAGCTTGAAGTCTCATCGTCATCTCCTGTGCACAGGTGTCCTCACACGGTCGCCTTGAGGCGGTCGCGCAGATTGCGTATCTGGTCGTGGTTGCGGCGTACGCCCTCGTACTGCGTCATCACCAGCGTGCGGATCGCGGGAGGCAGATCGTTCTGCAATGCATCGGTATAACTCTCCAGAGCGGCATCCTCGCCGCGTTCGCGTTCTTCGAGCATCGCGAGGTCGTGTATCCGGACAGGGCGCCACGCAGCGCGACCCAGCCGCGATGGACCGCACCGCTCACGCTGCCGTCGTCCTCCGGATTCCCGCCCAGTTGGACGACATGACGGCGCAGTTCGTCGGCCGACTGCCGGCACTGCGCTGCGCGCTTCTCGAACAGTTCACGCAGGTCGGCGCCCTTCACGTGCTGGGCCGACGAGTGGAATCCGTATTCACCATCCTTGCAGGTCTCGATCAGGTCGTTCAGCACCGAGATCGTTTCGTCGTTGTCCATCATCGCTTTCTCCAAATGTGCGCCCGCGGCGTTCCGGTTCGTCAGGAAACCCGGGAGACGCGCGGAAGAAGGAAGATCGCGTACACCGCGGCGATGCCCACGATCACGTAGACGGCACGGCTCGCCGTGGTCATGGCGCCGAACAGCGCCGCGACGAGATCGAAGGAGAACAATCCCACGAGTGCCCAGTTGAGCCCGCCGATCAGCAGGATGATCAGCGCGATGGTTCCGACCCACGAAGTGGTCGACCGCTGGATCGCAGGGGGTGTCGCCGGGCGGTTCACCGTTTCCGTTTCCATGTGCATCTCCTCGCGTGAAGTGCCCTCTCGGGCGATGGTGTCATCCGGCAGATGGCGTGCCGTCCACGCCCCGCGCGAGACCGCCGGTGCGCGCGGGACCTGGGTCCGGTTGCAGCACGATTTACGTCTTCCAATCGAGAGTCGCCGTACCGTGCGGCAGGCGGACCCGCGGGGCACGGAGATTGCCGCCCCGGCCCTGGCCGGATCGGCCGGCGCCCCCTCTGGAGACCGCCTCCGATGACCCCTGTCGTTCTTGTCCCCGGCGGCGCCGGATTCCTGGGCAGCCATCTGTGCGAACGGCTCCTCGCGGAAGGTTGCGACGTGGTCGCGCTGGACGACCTGTCCACGGGCCACCTGACCATGTGGTATCTGCGGACAACGGCGAGTTCAGTTCCTGCAGCGACGTGACTCAGCCCTTCGCGCATGCGCCAGCACCCTCCCGGATCTTCAACCTCGCCTGCCCGGCGAGCCCCGCGTACTACCTGAAAGCACCCATCCGCACCACGCTCACCAGCGTTGTCGGCGTGTGGGAGATGCTCAAGCTCGCGCATCGCACCGGCGCACGGTTGCTGCAGGCTTCCACCAGCGAGGTCTATGGCGATCCGCTGGAGCATCCGCAATCGGAGAGCTATCCAGGCCACGTCAATCCCATCGGCCCGCGTTCGTGCTACGACGAAGGCAAGCGCTGCGCGGAGGCGCTGGCCTTCGCCTATGTCAGGGAGCTTGGCGTGGAGGTGCGCATCGCGCGGCTGTTCAACAGCTACGGGCCGCGGTTACGTCCGGGCGACGGGCGTGTCGTGAGCAATTTCGTCGTGCAGGCGCTCACCGGGGCGCCGCTGACCGTCTATGGCGACGGATCGCGAGACGCGCAGCTTCTGTTACGTGAGCGACACCGTGGAAGGCCTCGTGCGGACCATGAACGCCGGCGGCACCGGGCCGATCAACATCGGCAATCCGCGCGAGCACACGGTGATGGAACTCGCCGAACTCGTCCTGAGGCTCACCGGAAGCCGAAGCCGCGTGGAGTTCCGGACGCTGCCGGTGGACGATCCGGTGCGCCGGCGTCCCGACATCACTCTCGCGCGGCGCACGCTCGGATGGGAACCGGGCGTCCCGCTCGAAGAGGGTCTGCGCGAGACGATCGCGTACTTCCGGCAGCAGCTCGGCATGCACGTGAAGCCCGTCGGTGTCCGCACCGGAACCGCACTGTGACGCCTGGCGGAATACGGCCCGCGAAGACCTCACGGAACGTGGCTTGCCAAGTCGGGGCGACGGCTCCGGCGCACGGCGAAAGGATTCCCCGGCGCTGCGGTGGCAACCATCGAATCTTTCAAGCGAGGATCCATCATGACTTACCGTAAAACGAATCTGTGGGCCGCTGCCGCGTGCGGCGCCTTGTGTGCGAGCTTTCTCGCGACGGCGCAGGCGCGCGACGGCATGACCACCGGCGACGCAGGTGACCGCATCCAGCTCGCTCAAGGCGCAGGGGGTGGTGGGGGCGGTGCCGGTGGCGGGGGTGCCGGTGGCGCTGGCGGCGGAGCTGCGGGTGGCGGAGCTGCGGGCGGCGGAGCCGCTGGTGCGGGGACGGGTGCAGGGGGCGCTGCGGGCGGCGCAGGCGATGCCGGTGCACCCACCGACACCACGCGTTCCAGCGACCGCATGGACAAGGACAAGGACCGCAAGAGCCGCCGTTCCGACTCGCAACGCCGCCGCCACGATTCAAGCTCCGATGCCGGCAGCCCTGGTGCTCCGGGGTCTACGACGGGAAGCAACACCGATCGCGGAGCAGGTTCCACGGCGGATCCGGCCAATGCCGGGACGCGGCCCGATACCAGCACGGACACCATGAATCGTTGATCATGACGCCGGCGCCCGCCGGCCCGTGAAGGCTCAGCGGCCGGTCCCGCCTTCGGGCGGACCGGCCGCATCGTTTCCGTGCCGCGCCTTACCGGCGCACCGAGCCACCGGCGCGGCCGCGGCGTTCGACGCGGCCTTGCGCGACGAGCGGCGGCGAAAGCGCAGCAGCGATCGCAACGTCGACGTTTCACGTGCGCCTGCGTCCAGATACGCGCACCAGAACCGGAAGCGCCGGTAACGCTTGCAGACACTGCGAATGCCGATGAGCACGGGGACGGCGATGAGCGCGCCGCCGACGCCCCACAGCCAGCCCCAGAACATCACCGACAGCACGACCGAAATGGAACTGAGCGCGAGGCGCCGCCCCACCAGCCACGGCGTCACGAGACTCGCCTCGATGAAATGCAGACCGCCGAATACTGCGACGGGTCCGAAGATCTGGCCGCCGGCGTCCCACGTCTGCACGCCGGCGAGCAGCAGTAGCGCCGCGACTGTCACGGGGCCGATGTAGGGAACGAAGTTGAACACTGCGGCCACCGCACCCCCAAGGAGCGGACTGGGCAGACCGAGCTGGGCGAGACACACGGCGGGCAGCAGCCCCAGCGTAGCGTTGATGAGCGACATGGTGGCAAGGTAGTGGCTGATGTCCCGCTGCGCGGCCCGGACGCTGCCGATCAGCATCGCCCGTTCGCGCCGTCCCGGAACTGCTTCCACGCTGCGCAGAAGCAGCCAGTGCTCGGAGGCAAGCAGGAAGTACAGCAGCACGACGGTGGAAGCGAACGAGACGAGCGAACCGCCCACGTGCACGACCAGCGCGCGCGTGAGCGCCACGCCTTCGCTCGCCAGACGTTCGCCGAGCGGATCGGGAACGGCGGCCTCGGCCCTTGCGGCCCGTACCGGCGTGGGCCGTTCGGAGGCGGAGCGGACTCCGCGCCACGCGGGCGACAGGGACCGCCCCCATTCCATGGCGCGGTCCACGGCCGCCGGCGCCTGGGCGATCCACCGGGCGGCGGGATCGGACAGGGCCGCAGCCCCCATCCCCAGGGCGCCCATCAGCGATGCCACCACGAGCGCGGCGCCGACGGCTTCGGGAATGCCGTGCCCGTGCATGCGGCGCACCAGCGGCGCAAGCACGAACGTGAGCACCAGCGCCGCGGCCACGGGCAACAGAATGGCGCGGCCTTCGCGCAGGAGAAAGAACAGGCCGATCGCCAGGAGCGGCGTCATGGGCGAGAGGTTGGAAGGGCACATGCGGGGAGAGGTACCGTCGGCCATGTCGTTCTCCGTGCGTTGTCGCCGATCCCCGGGCACGTGGCGTGCCGGCAGCGCACGCCATGGACGTGCCGGATCGACTGAAACGCGTCGCCTGCGGCTTGCTTGAGCGGGCACCGCGATGGATCTCCCTGCCGCTTCTCGTGCTGTGGCGGGGTGTGATGCGCTGGCTCGATGCCGCCGCGCCGACGCTGGGCGCGTCCATCGCGTTCTATACCGTGTTCGCGCTCGCGCCGCTGCTCATCGTCACCATCGCCGTTGCCGCCCTGGTCTTCGGTGAAGATGCGGCGCGCGGCCAGATCGTGCAGGAGATCGGAGGTCTCGTCGGACTCCGTGCCGCCGAAGCGATCGAGACCATGATCCTCTCCTCGTCCGTCGACAGCCGCGGCCCGCTCGCCACGGCGCTCGGCCTGTTCACCATCCTGCTGGGCGCCACCGGTGTCTTCGCCGAGTTGCGCCGCGCGCTGGACCGTCTTGCCGATCCGCGGGGCACCGGTCCCGCCTTCACTTCGCTCCTGCGGATGAGACTGGTGGGTCTCGCGCTGCTGCTGGGCCTGGGGTTCCTGGTGATCGCCTCCCTCGTGCTGAGTGCCGTGCTTGCGGCGTTCGCGGGCTACCTGTCCAACGTCATCCCCAGCATGCAGTTCGCGTTCGCGGGGCTCGACGTCGCGAGTTCGACGCTGGTCCTGAGCCTCGCCTTCGCGGGGTTGTTGCGCTGGGTACCGGACCGGCCGCCCAGCCGCCGCGGCGTCTGGATCGGCGCCATCAGCGCGGCGGCCCTCTTCTCCGTGGGCAAGACCCTCATCGGGATGTATCTGGGCCGTGCATCGGTGACGTCCAGCTTCGGCGCGGCCGCCTCCTTTGCCGTGATCCTCCTGTGGACGTGGTACTCGTCGCAGATCCTGCTGTTCGGGCCGTCGGGCTCGGATACGACGACGTGACAGGCAACACCGGACCGCGGCCTTCCACCGTCGCTCTGGATGAAGAACCGCGCCCGCCCGCTCCCAAGCGGCCGTCCGTCCGGGGACAGTGAACGTGGATTGCCCTGTTCGCTCTCTCCCGATACCGGCCACCGAGAGGTTCCCATGACAGTCACTCACCGATACCGATGGGCGTGCGTGCTCGCCCTTCCCCTCCTTCTCCTCTGTGCCGCCGCGCGGGCGGCGGACTCCGGCAACGCGTCCGCCGGTGCCGATGACAGGGGCGCCCGCATCTTCGCCGAGCACGGGTGCGCGGGTTGCCACGGGACCGATGGCCGGGGCGGCATGGGGAAGAAGCTCGCTTCGAGCAGACGCCTCACCGACGCCGATTTCGTGGTTGCGCAGATCCTGCACGGCGGCGGTGCGATGCCCGCATTCCGCGACCAGCTGGACGACGGTGAGATCGCCGCGGTGGCGACGTATGTCCGCACGCATTTCCACAACGACTACGAGAGCGTGGACGCGGCCGATGTGAGCCGTCTGCGCAAGTCAGCGTCGGCCCAGGTGGCAGCGGCGCCGTCGCTGCCCAAGGACACGCAGGAGGTGGGTGCTGCACCTGCCTCGGTGAAGCAGCCGTCGGGCAATGGTCCGAGCCAGCGTGAACTACTGCGCGCCGGTCCGGCGGAGGACAGCTGGCTCATGTACAACAAGGGCTACGACGGCAGCCGCTTCTCGACCCTGAAAGAGATCAACGCCCGCAATGCCGACAGGCTGCGGCCCGTCTGCGCAATGCAGCTCGGCGAGAGCACTTCGTTCCAGAGCAGCGTCGTGGTGTACCGCAGGACCGCCTACGTCACGACTCAGCACTCCACGTTCGCGCTGGATGCGCGGACGTGCCGCATGCTCTGGAAGCACACCCACGATGTCCAGGGCCCGGAACCCTTCGACACCAACCGCGGCGTGGCGATCGCGGACGGCCGCGTGTTCCGCGGAACCACCGACGGTCACGTCATCGCCCTGGATGCCCGCACCGGCGACCTTCTCTGGAATGCGCGGCCCGTGGATTCGGCGGTCGGCTACTTCCTCAGCGGGGCGCCGGTCGTGTGGGAGAACACGCTGGTCATCGGAACCGCAGGCGCCGACTGGGGAGCACCGGGACGCATCATCGCGCTCGATACGCGCGACGGCCGCGAGCGGTGGTCGGTGAGTGTGATCGTCCCTTCGAGCTTCGGCTCCGCGGAAGCGGCGAAAGTCGGCGGCGGGTCGAGCTGGACCTCCTTCTCCATCGATCCCCAGCGCAAGCTCGTCTACGCCCCCATCGGCAATCCCGCGCCGGACTTCATCGTAGAGGAAAGACCCGGCGCGAATATCTACACCAATTCCATCCTCGCGCTCGACCTGGAGACGGGCAGCGTCAGCCATCACTATCAGCAGGTCCCGGCGGATCCCCTCGATCGCGACACCGCCGCCGCGCCGGTGCTCCTGCAATTGCGCCACGGGATCGGTGGACGCCCGTCCAGCACGCAGTACGTAGCCGTGGCCAACAAGGCGGGCCATCTCTTCCTGTACGACGACACGCGCCGTTCGTCGCAACCGCTGTACCGGGTGGAAGTGACCCCGCGCGTGAACGCGGACACGGCGCCCACCGAAGAAGGCGTCCACGTGTGCCCCGGCATCAACGGCGGCGTGGAGTGGTACGGGCCGTCGTTCGATCCCTACGAGGAAATCCTGTACGTCGGCAGCGTCGACTGGTGCACCGTCTTCAAACGCGGCGAGGCGGTCTATTCGCCGGGACAGATGTTCTTCGGCGGCACCTACGCCCTCGATCCCGTGGAGAAGGCCAAGGGCTGGATCAAGGCGGTCGATGCGCGGAGCGGGCGGATCCTGTGGAGCTATCGCTCGGACGCTCCGGTGGTGGCTTCGGTGACGCCGACTGCCGGCGGCGTGCTGTTCACGGGCGAGCTGACCGGCGACTTCGCCGTCCTCGACGCCGAGGACGGCGAGACGCTGTACCGCTTCTACACCGGCGGCCCGATCGCGGGCGGCATCTCCACCTATCGGATCGACGGGCGGCAGTACGTCGCCGTGCCCTCCGGGAACATGTCGCGCACCTGGACGCCGGACACGGCACCCGCTGCCACCGTGTTCATCTTTTCCCTTCCCTGACGAGAGCGGATACGGCAAGGCCGGCGGCAGCGCGGGCCTTGCCCTGCTCAGGACCATAGACGAGGCACCATGGCAAAGCAACGCAAGACCCCCCCGCCCGAGGGCATCGGCGCAATTCTCGGCACCATGAGCGGTCCGGCCGGTTCGACCCCGGCGGACCGCCGCAAGGAAGACATCTCGCCCGAGCGCCACAGGCGGATCGCCACGCAGAAGGACGGGCAGGCCGCGCTGGCCGAAGCCGTGCCCGCGAATCCGCTGAAGGCCTCGGAGTACAGCGCGGATAATGCCCGCCGTCCCAAGGCGGGCGACCCGGTCGCGCCGCTCGCCGATGGCGTGACCGGCAGCACGGTGACGGAGGACACGGGATCCGCCAAGCTCGGCGAAGGTTCCCCACCCGCCGGCAACAACCGCACGATCACGCCACTCGATGCACAGCGCGTCGACTCCGGCGGCCAGGCACTCACGACCAACCAGGGCGTGGCCGTCGCCGACAACCAGAACTCGCTCAAGGCGGGGCTGCGCGGCCCCGTGCTGCTCGAAGACTTCGTGCTGCGCGAGAAGATCATGCATTTCGATCACGAGCGCATTCCGGAGCGCGTGGTGCACGCGCGCGGATCCGGCGCGCACGGCTATTTCGAGTGCTACGACGCGCTCGACGAGCTGACGATGGCGGCGCCGTTTGCCGAGGCCGGCAAGCAGACGCCCGTCTTCGTGCGTTTCTCCACCGTCGCGGGAGAACGCGGCTCCGCCGACACGGTCCGCGACGTGCGCGGCTTCGCCGTCAAGTTCTACACCGACGCGGGCAACTGGGATCTCGTGGGAACAACATCCCGGTGTTCTTCATCCAGGACGGCCACAAGTTTCCCGACCTCGTGCATTCGTTCAAGCCGGAACCCCACTTCGCCATGCCCCCAGGCGGCCTCGGCGCACGACACGTTCTGGGACTTCGCCTCGCTGATGCCCGAGACCATGCACATGCTGCTCTGGATCATGTCCGACCGGGCCATTCCGCGAGGCTACCGCACCATGCAGGGCTTCGGCGTGCACACGTTCCGCTTCGTGAACGCGAAAGGCGAGTCCCGGTTCGTCAAGTTCCACTGGAATCCCATGGCGGGAACCCATTCCCTGGTCTGGGACGAGGCGGTGAAGATCAACGGCGCGGACCCGGACTTCCACCGGCGTGATCTCTGGGAGTCGATCGAATCGGGCGCGTTTCCGGAATACGAGCTGGCGGTGCAGGTGTTCACCGAAGAGGAAGCGGAGTCCTTTCCCTTCGACGTGCTGGACGCCACGAAGATCGTGCCGGAGGAACTCGTGCCGCTCAAACCCGTGGGCCGCCTTGTGCTCAACCGCAACCCCGACAACTTCTTCGCCGAGACCGAGCAGGTCGCGTTCTGCACGGCCAACGTCGTTCCGGGGATCGACTTCAGCAACGATCCGTTGCTGCAGGCCCGCAACTTCTCCTACCTGGACACGCAGCTGCTGCGGTTGGGCGGACCGAACTTCCAGCAGATCCCCATCAACGCACCCGTGGTGCAGGTCCACAACAACCAGCGCGACGGCTTTCACCAGCACGCGATCCACCGTGGCCGCGTGAACTACGAGCCGAACTCGCTCGGTGGAGGCTGCCCTTTCCAGGCCGGAATGCGCGGCTTCACGAGCTTTCCCGAACCGATGTTCGAAGACAAGGTCCGCGGCAAGCCGGAGAAGTTCGCCGACCACTATTCGCAGGCCCGGCTCTTCTTGCAGGGCCAGTCCGACGTCGAGAAGAACCGCAGCGTGGCGGCCTTCCGCTTCGAGCTCACCCGCGTCCAGACACCGGCGGTGCGCGAACGCGTCGTGTCCCTGCTGGCCAACGTGAACGACGAACTCGCGGGCCGCGTCGCGGACGGCCTCGGTTTCGCCGTGCCGGACCCACAGCCGCCCGTCCTCGCCGAGGCAACACCGGCCGACCTGGCGCGTGTGGAACGCTCGCCCGCGCTGTCGCTCCTGCACCGGCCCGGCACGGCGGGCGTCCTGGGCCGCCGGGTGGCGATCCTGCTCACCGACGAGTGCGAATGCGCGCCGTTGCAGCAGGTCTACGCCCGCCTGGCCGATGCCGGCGCGGTGCCCCGCTACGTGGGCGAACGGCTCGGGTCGCTCGACCAGGCGGACGCCGATGCACCCCAGGCCGACATCACGCTGGAAGCCGCGCCCTCGGCGCTGTGGGACGCCGTCGTGGTGCCTCACCGGACGGGAATCCCGGGACGCAACGGGCAGCTGATGGAATTCGTGCGCGACCAGTACCGTCACTGCAAACCGCTGCTGGTGCTCGGCAACGGCACTGAGCTGCTGACGGAGGCCGGCATTCCGATCCTGCTGGAACACGCAACAGAGGATCCCGGCCTCGTAGCATGGTTCGAGGACGGCGAAGCGGCCGATGGCGCCTCCGGCCTGGAAGATGCCGTCACGAGATTCATGGCCGCACTGGCCGCTCATCGTCACTACGACCGCGAGGAAGACCCCCTCGGGTGTGAGCGCGGGCGCACCGGGTGACGTGCCCGGTGCGCCCGGCCTTGTGTGCCGCAGGAGGGCGGACCCGGGAGTGGTGGACGGCTTCTTTGCGGGGAAGCGCGAAGTTCCCGTCGCGGATCGACCGTCCTCGAATGCCCGGTCGGCGAAGCCGTGGTGGAAGACTCAGGCCGGACGGCTCAGGACTCCGGCGCCGGCGTGCCGGCAGAACGCTCGAGTCGCGAGAGCGCGGTCTGTGATCCCGCGGCCGATTCACGCACGATCGTCGGACGTGCGAAGCCGTTGCCGCCCCCGCTGGCGCGCCGCGGTTCCGATCGGCCATGGGCGAGCAGGGAGAGGAGCCGGCCCATGGCGTCGCAACTGGCCGCGAGCCCGAAGCGTTCCTGCACCCGCTCGCGCGCACGGCGGCCCATCTCGCGGGCCAGCGGTGCGGAGGACAGGAGCGTATGGAGTCTTGCTCCCACCCCCTCGTAGTCGCCCGGCCTCACCCCCCATCCCGTACGCTCGTGTTCGATCATCTCCACGACTCCGCCCACGGACGTGGCGATCACCGGCAGCCCGCAGGCCATGGCCTCCATCACCACGAGCGGCATGGCCTCGGAGTGCGAAGTGCTCACCACCGCGTCCAGATCGTGATACACGTCGCGCATGTCGCTGCACGCGCCCGTAAAGTGGAGGAACGGAGTCAGCCCTGCCCGGCCGGCCTGTTCTTCCAGTCCCGCCCGCATGGGGCCCTCCCCCACCAGAACGAAATGCGCGGCCGGCTGACGCGCGTGCACCACCAGTGCCGCGCGCAGGAACACTTCGGGCCCCTTCTCCGGCGAGAGCCTCCCGACGAAACCCACGAGCGGAGCGTCGGGAGCGATGTTCCATCGGTCCCGGAGCACCCGCGACGGTTCTGCCTCCACCGGCCGAGGCACGAACCAGTCCGTGTCGACACCGTTCTCGATCAGGGACAACTGCTGGGGCGTCACGCCCACGGCCAGCGCCTGGAACCAGGTGTCCTGGCAGACCACGCTCACATGCGAGCCGGCGAGGCGGTGGAGTTCGATGTCCAGGGGGGACAGCTGCCTTCCGTGAATGGTCGTAAGCACGGGTTTGCCGGTGAGCCGGCCGGACAGTGCCGCAAGCAGATGCGCATTGGGCAGGTGCGCGTGCAGCACATCGATCCCGCTGCTTCGCACCAGGGTGGCGGCGAGCTGGATCGTGGACCACGGCATGTCTTCGGCCATGGGGGCGACGTAGACCTCCGCCCCGGCTTCGCGCAGGCGCCGCGTGACAACGCTCTCGAACGGACACAGGACGCTCACTTCGAACTGGGCGCGGGTCATCCACTCCACGAGCCGCGTCGCGTACGTTTCCATACCGCCCACGATCGCGTTGCCGAGAATCTCCAGGACGCGGACTCCCGGCGGTGCAGCCTGGCGGACGGCGGAGGCCACGTCAGCAGCACCTCGGGGAGGCGGACGCCCCTCCGGCAGGCGCGCAGCGCGCATCCGGTGCAGTTCCCGTACGGTGCGCCCAGTTCTGCGCCGCTGGCGATGCGGCGGGTGCCGAGACCGCCGCACTGCTGGCCGGGTCCTCCCCCACCGCCGCCCGCTCGCTTCTACCCGGCAGTCGCAACCACGCCGCCGCGGTCTGGACTAACACCTGCTCACGCGTTGCGGCATCCCATGTCATTTCGTCCATCAGATCCTCGACCCAGGAACGTCTGCGGCGCAGTTCCTCGCCCGCGCACGGGAAAGCAATCGCTTCCGAACTGCAGCGATTGCGGGCCGATGACCTCGACGGCCCGGGACAGGACCTCCCGCCGGTAAGGCGGCGGTGGACCGAAGGAGATGTCCAGTCTGAATTGCGCCTGCGCCGGTTCCACGCCGTGAATGCGGTCGATGAGACACACGGCGAGCGCTTCGTCGGTCCACGGCCACCCGAGATGGGCCAGCGCCACCCGCGCGCCCGGATGGTCGCGCAGCGCTTCGAAATACACCGGCCGGCAGAAACGCCCGGACTTGCCGTCGATGAAGATGCCGCTGTGGAACAGCACCGGCAGTTCCAGCTCGGCCGCCACGGCGAACGCAGGCTGCACTTCCGGCGCGTAGGGATACCATCCGGAGGGAACCATCTTCACGCCCTTGAGGCCCCAGGCCTCCACGGCGTGACGCAGGTCGCCGGGGGCTGCGGGATCGGAGGGATTGACCACGGCGAACCCCACCATCCGGTCCGCGTGCCCGCGGACGATTCTCCCCAGGTGCTCGTTCGCCTGTCGCAGCGACGCGGGATCGCCGAGCGAATAACCGTCGCTCAGGAACGGTGCGAGCAGAACCCCCACATCCACGGCCGCGTCGTCCAGCGTACGCAACACGTCGTCGGCCGTCTCGCGGCCCGTACAGTGCAGGTGTGCGTCGATGATCATCGCGTGTGCTTCCTCCGGTTTATCTCGGCGTCGCCCGCGGTCCGCGTCACCCCGCGCTGGCGAGATCCACCGCCGCGGAGCGCTGGCCTGCCTCAGCCGCCGCGCGGCGGCCCGCCACGAACGCGTGATCCGAGTTGTAGTACTCCCATTCGCTGTAGCGGCCGGCCAGGATGATCGAGAACGGCTCCAGCCAGCGTCGGATGCGTTCCACGTTGCCGCTGCGCGCGTGGTCGTACACCACGTAGGCACAAGGCATGTCCACTTGCGCAGAGACGGCGATCCGATCGTCCGGTTGCAGCATTCCGACGCGGCGGCAGTCGTCCACCACGCGCCGCACCAGTTCGTCGCCTTCGCATGGCAGCGGTTTTGCGGCGCTGTGCGTGATCTCACAGGTGAGACCGAATCCGCCGGGAGGATTGACGTGCGGGCTCGCATTGCCCTGCACGAAGATGCGGTGGAAGACCGTGTCCTCCGGGTAGTAGATCCAGTGCTTGTCAGTCAGCCCGGAACGCGCGACGCCCAGGTGGACACATCGCACGGCCACATGGCGCAGCGCCCGGGCCGCGGTCTGCACCTCGGCAGGCGCCTCGTCACCGCACGCCTCCACGAGCCGGGGCAGCGGCATGGTGCTCACGAGCGTCTCGAACCGGATGACGCGACCGTCCGCGAGTCGCAGCATGCGGCGCGAGGGCGACACGCTCACCACCGTGGCCTCCGTGGCGAGCTCGCACTGCAGGTGCGGAAGGAATCCCGTCATCAACGCCTGGAACCCGCCCCGCAAGGGATAGCCGAAGCGCGCATTGGGCCCCATCGGCCGGGGCGTGTGTTCCAGCGCCCCTTCGATGATCTGTTCCAGATCGGGCAGCGGCACCCTGCCTTCGAGCCAGGATGTTTCCATCTCGTCCAGCGGAACCGTCCACAGCTTGCGGTTGTACGGAATCGCGAAATGCCGCGCGATACCCTCGCCCCACACGCCGAGGATGAATTCCTCGAAGTTCGCAGGACGCGGCCGTGCTCCGGCATGCACCCCCGAACCGCCCGTTCCACCGCCTCGCAGCGGGCCGAACCGGGCCTCGATGGCGCCCACGATGCACTCCTTCAGCACCTGGGGCGGCAAGCCGTGCAGCGAACCCTGGAACGGATAGCGTGTGTACACCCCCTTGCTGTAGACCCAGGCCTCGCGGTTCTGCCAGTGCAGGTTGTCGCCGAGCAGCAGTTCGTAGAGCCGCAGAACCTCCGGATCGTTGGAGAACATGATGTGTCCGGCATGATCGAAGGTGAAGCCGCCTGCCTCGAGCGAGCGGCACCAGCCCCCCACCTGCTTCTCGCGCTCCAGCAGGAGCGTCTGCGGACCGTCGCCGGCGAGACCGAGGTAGTACGCGGCGGCGAGCCCCGTCGGCCCCGCTCCCGCAATCACGTGCTTCCACTGCCGCGGACGGCGCGGGGACGGATGGACGACCCCTGCTGCGGCGGGCGCGGACTCCGCGGCGCCTGCCTGCGGCGAAGCGGGCGCTTCGGTGGCCTGCAATTCCGCTTCCAGCCGGTCCAGCATCGCGGCCGCGATCGAATCCCACGAATGGCTCGCGACCAGCGCCGCGCCGCTCGAATGCCGCTGCATGGCAGCCTGGAAGGATTCCAGCAGCGCGCGGTCGCAGGCTTCGAGGAACTGCGCAGGGTCGCCGGCCACGCTCACCGCATCCCCATACAGCCGGATCACGTCGGCGATCGCGGTGCTGACCACCGGCTTGCCGCCCGCCAGGTACTCCAGCGTCTTCGTGGGGCTGATGAACCGCGTCGCGTCGTTGAGGGCAAAGGGCAGGAGCGCGACATCCCAGCCTGCCAGCAGGTGCGGCAGGAGTTCGTAGGGCTGCTGCCCGAGCCAGTGAATGTTGGGCCCCCGCGGCAGCTGCGCGGGGTCGATCTTGACGACAGGTCCCACCATGATGAACTGCCAGTGGGGACGTTCGGCGGCAAGATGCGCCAGCAGTCCGGTGTCCAGGCGCTCGTCGATCACCCCGAAGTAGCCCAGACGCGGACGGGGCAGCGCGCCCTGGATCCCATGAGCCCGCTCGTTTCGGCGGAATGGGCGGACAGCCGCCCGGGAGAGAAGTGTCCCGCGTCCACTCCGCTGGGCAGGCAATGCACGTTGGGATGCACGGCCCGCTTGGCGTCGTACAAGGCCGGGCCGCCTGCGAACACCAGGCGCGCCATCTTGAGCAGCGCGTTCTCGCGCTGGCGCAACTGCCGTGGCGCATCCTTGAACGCGGACAGTTCGTCCATGCAGTCGTACACCACCGCGCGGGGCTCGAGTTGCGCGATGAGCGGCAGGGCCATGGGGGTGTACGTCCACGCGATGCAGTCCTTGATGCCCTGTGCGCGGAAATAGTCCGCGAGAAGGGGCTGCAGCAGCGGAAGCTGCTCGTCGTGGAACCCGTGCACCTGCAGCGGTGTGCAGGGCCGCAGCACATCGATGCCGGGTCCGCGCGTCATGCGCTCGAGGCGCGGCTTGCCGTCGGCGTGGAGCGGCTCCTCCACGTAGTGGATGCGATACCGCTCCGCCAGCCGCGAGAGGACCTGTTGCGGACGCTGGAAGACAAAGTCCCAGCGCAGATGGCAGAACACGATCAGATGAGACATGGGTCTTTCCTTGTGGATGCTCGTGGCGTCCTGCCATGCGCGGATGGCGCGGACGTAGGATTGGTTGGGAAGCCGGCGGCAGGACCAGCGCGAATCGGTATCGGCGCGAACGTCGAACACTCCGCTGCGATGCCAGTGCGCGGCATCGTCCCAGTCGGGCCGGTCGACGAACGGATACAGACAGAGGCCGGTCACGGGGACGCCGGCTTCCCGTGCGGCACGCACCTCGCCGGCGATCTCGTGCAGCCATGCGGCGCGGCCCGCGCCCACGTGGCTCGTCTCCGCCACGATCATCGGACGGCCATAGCGGGTCCAGCACTCGGCCAGCAGTTCGCGAAAGGGACGGCGCCGGGGGTCCCGCGCGAACCAGTCCAGGCGCCGCTCGGTGCCCGCTTCCCACTGGCCACTGTGATAGTGGTTCACTCCCACGCAATCGAGCCAGTGCGGCGCGCCGCCCAATTGCGGTTCGATGATCCCGGCCAGCATGTCCCACGCCTGCCACTGGTAACCGCAGATGCGGCTTGCGAGGCCGTCCAGATCCGGACGGTCCGCCGGCGCTGCCACGTGGACGACAGGCTCCACGTGAAGAAACCGCGCATCGCGGTCCACCTCGCGTATCGCCTGCATGGCGGCGATGCACGCACACACGAGATTGCGCTTGATCTCGAACCCGCTTTCGAAGGAACTGCCCGCCGCGCCGCCGGAGTTTCCGCGCCCCGCGAAAAGTCCGGTCTGCGAGGCTGCCCAGGCGGTGAAACCGATTTCGTTGACCGGCGTGCAGACGTTGCCGGTCTCCCCCAGTGCCGCCAGTTCGCGGGCGAAAGCGGCGGCGAAGCGGGCGAGGCGGCCGGAGAGCTCCGGTGAGCCGTAGTCCAGATCGGGGGGCAAACCGTAGTGCATCAACGTCCACAGCACCTGCACGCCGTGCCGGCGTGCCACGCGCACCGTCCGCCGTACGCGGCTCCAGTCGAAGCACCCGGGAGCGGGTTCGGCCAGGCGCCAGCCGACACTTTCGCGCACGGTCCGGAACCCGAGCCGCACCGCTTTCGCGTAGTCCTGATTCAGGCGTTGCAGGTGACCGCTGGCTTGGTTCATGTCCAGCGGCACGCCGCGGCTGTTGAGGTGGTCGGCCCCTTCGAATCCGGCCATCCACCACGAGCGCCATGCCGGCGCTCCGTCGCGCGGTTCGCGGGCTGGCACGATGCCACCCGCCTCAGCGCTTCTGCTCGCCGGCGCCCGGGCCGCCTCCGCGGGAACGGTTGCCCGAGGGCGTTGCAGATTGCCGGCCGCCGCTGCCGCGTGCCGGGACTCCCTTCTGTCCTGCGGCTCGCCCGCGCTCTTCGTCCTGCGCGCCCTCGCCGGATTCCTGTTCTTCGTCTTCCTCCACCTCGAGCCCCAGGCTTCTCATCATTTCCATTCGCCGGGTCCGCATCTGTTCGGCCAGCGCCTCCCAGTCGAGACGCGCGCGCATGAGCTGCGGGAACATCTCGCCTTCCTCTTCCTTGATGTGGTGCTTGAGGTACTCACCGAGCACCGTGAAGAGCGCCGCGTATTTCTCGTCCCCCGGCTCCATGCCCTTCAGCCGGTCGAGGAGCTCATGGGCACTCTGGTGCTCGACCTCGGCCTCGTCGATCAGATCGCCGTCGCGCAACGCCTCTCGCGCGGCCGGATAGAGGATCTCCTCTTCGATGGTTGCGTGCACGAGCACCTCCGCACAGGTCGTCTCCACCAATTCACTGCATTCCTCCGGATCGTCCTCCACGTCGAGCTGTTCGAACCGGCGGAAGGCCTTCTTCACCTTCTTGTGATCCTCGATGAGCATCTGAAGGATCTCGTTGCGTGCGTTGCTGTTCGCACGGCTGCTGCTGCGTGATGCTGTTGCCATTTCCCGACTCCTCTTCGGTCGGCGCCGTCGAACGACGGCGCACTGCGACGGCCCCGCCATGGCAAACGCCGTTCCCCGCGGCGCCTCGGCACCGGGGATGCCGTACGGATGTCCTCGGTGCCGTCGCAACAGTTGCCGAAAGAGCTTCCGCGTTCGGCAAAAATATGGCATCGCCGCCCCCTTTCAATCGCCCGCAAGGGGCCGTCGAATCAGAACCTTGCAGGGTGCGGCATGGACATTGCGGTGAGCTGGCCTCCAGCAGGAGGGGCCGGTGCCGCCCCACCGCGATCACGCAACAGGAGACGCGTATGGATGTGTCATTCCGCAGGGAGGTCCGGCAGCAGCACTCCCTCACTCCCCGGCTGCAGCGCGCTGTCCGGCTGCTGCAGCTTTCTCTCTCGATTTCGCACGCGAAGTCCAGGAGCTGATGAACAACAACCCGTTCCTGGAGAGCAGCGACGGTGAGTCGGACGATGACGGCAGCGCTGCCGCCGCGGCGAATGCGCAGAAGCCGGATGTGCCGGAAGTCCCCGAGGAATCTCCATCGTCGGTCGAGATGCCCGAGACGGACCTGATCGCGCACGTGGACAAGGACGCGCCGGAACACGAAGCCGACACAGGCGATGCCGGCGACGCGTGGACGATGGAAACCGGATCTTCCAGCCGCCGCAACGACGAACACGAAGGCAGCTTCGCCGACATGCTCACGCACGAGGCTTCGCTGCAGGAATTTCTGCACCGTCAGCTCAATCTGCTCAATCTTTCCGAGCGGGACCGGATCCTGGCCAGTGCTGTCGTCGACTCCCTGGATGACGACGGCTATCTGCGCATCCCTCTGCGGGAACTGGCCACCATCGCCGAGCTGGATCCGCCTGCAGGCGAGGACGAAGTCCGCATCGCACTGCGCAGGGTGCAGGCGCTGGAGCCTGCCGGCGTGGGTGCGCGCAACGTCGGCGAATGTCTGCAGCTGCAGATCCTGGCAGCGCCCGACCTCACGGAAGAGCAACGGGATCTGCTCGTGCGCATCGTGTCGGGTCATCTGTCGGATCTGGCGGTCCGCGACTTCGCCAGGCTCGCCGAGACGCTCGAGTGCGACAGAAGCGAGATCGAATGGGCATGGACGCGCATCCGGCGGCTCAAGCCACGGCCGGGATGGGATCACTCGGCCTCGTCGAGCCGATACATCACCCCCGACGTGATCGTCCGGAAGGTCCGCGGTGCGATGATGGCTTCGCTCAATCCGGCCATCATTCCCAAGGTCCGGATGAACCGGGTCTATGCGGAGCTGTTCCGCCGGCACCGCGAAGCCAGGCACGCGGAGATGGCGGCCCATCTGCAGGAAGCCAAGTGGACCATGCGCACGGTGGAACAGCGCTTCGCGACCATTCTCAGCGTGGCCGAAGCGATCATCCGGCGCCAGTCCCAGTTCTTCGAGTACGGGCCCATGGCCATGAAACCTCTGGGTCTGCGGGAGATCGCCACCGAACTGGGACTGCACGAGTCCACGGTGTCCCGCGTGACCAATAACAAGTTCCTGTCCACTCCCATGGGCGTATACGAGCTGAAGTACTTCTTCTCGCGCGGCATGAAGACCGCCAACGGCGGCAGCTGCTCTCCAACGGCCATCCGCGGCCTGGTGAAGGACATGATCGAAGGCGAGAAATCGACGGATCGCCTGTCCGATGCCGAGATCGCCCGGCGCCTGGCGAGGCAGGGTCTCGTGGTGGCCCGCCGCACGGTCACCAAGTACCGGCAGTCCCTGCGTCTGGAAACGGCGGAATTGCGCAGCCGGCAGCCCACCTGACCCCTCCTTCCCGAACGATGCGAACGGCCACCCTGGGTGGCCGTTCGCATTGCGCTGGAGCGAAAGTCCGCTCGACGCGGCGGCACGCAGTGATTCGCGGAATTCGGCGCAAGCCGAGGCGCCATGCGGGGACCGGTCGGCAGGGGCGGCGCCGATTGCCAAGCATGCGCATTGCAGCTTTCCGGACCGGACACGCCCGGACCTCGTAACTTGCCCGCCTTTCACAACGAAGAACGGGCCTGCCGTCCGGCAGGCCCGTTCTTCACGCAGACGCTGGATGAACGTCAGGTCTTGCTCTTGCCGCTCGACCCGCTGCCCGGAGTCGAAGAGCCCGAGGAGCTGGAACCCGACGTCCCGCTCGAACCGGACGACCCGGTGGAACCGGACGACCCGGAACCGGAGGACGAGCCGCTGCCCATGCCCGAGGACGAGCCGCTGCCGCCGGAGGCGCTGCGCGACGAGCCCGTGTCGTACGAGGAACCTTCGCTGCCTGTACCGATGGAGGTGCGTGAGCCGTCATCCGCGCCCTGGCCGCCGCCCTGCGAGCCCATGCCCTGGCCTTGTGTCCGCTTGCTGCGCCACTGCGAGAACTCGTCCGAGAACTTCTTGAACCGGTCCTGCCGCCAATTGCGGAAATCGTCGTCGAAATTGCGGATCTGTTCGTCGCGCCATTGACGGTAGTCCGGATCGAAGTCCTCGTCGCTGCCCGACATGCCGCGGCCGTAGCCGCTGCTCTGGCCCGCCCCCTGATGACCACCTTGATAGCCGCCTTGCGAGCCCCGGCCGTAATCGCTCTGGCCCGTTGCATGACCGCCCTGGTAGCCGCGATCGTACCCAGCACCGCTGCGGCCGCCGCCTTCCATGCCGTAGGTTCCCTGGAAGCCGCCTTCATAGCCTCCCTGGTAACCGCCACCCATGCCCTGTGAACCGTAGGACGAGGATCCGCCGCCCTGCCCCGGGTAATAGCCGCCGCTGTTCGCACCGCCTTGATAGCCGCCCCCCGTACCGCCCTGGCGGCCACCGCCGTAGTAGCCGCCACTACGCGAGCCGGATTGCGAACCGGGGTACCCGCCGTAACCGCCCTGATAACCGCCCGAACCGCCCTGTGTGCGCCAGCTGCCCGAGCGGCCCATGTCCTCGTCCTGGCCCCAGTCCCCGCGCTGGCTGCCGCCTTGACCGTAGCCGGACCCCCCCTGGCCGGCCTCGTAACTACCGCCACGGCCGTACCGTTCTTCGCCGGGGGTCCAGCGCTCGCTCTCGCCCTGCGAGCCGAAGCCCGAGCTGCCCCTGCGAACCGCCGCCAGACGAACGGCCGCTGCCGTAGCGGCCCTGTTCGCGCTCGTAGTCCTCGCCATACCTGCCGCTTCCGGATTCCCAGTTCGGGGTCTGGGATCCGCCCCGCTGTCCGGACTCGCGTCCGTATCCGCCTGCCTGGGGAGGATAACGATCCTCGTTGTGGGAACCCTCGTGCCGGCCTTGAGTGTCTCGTTGTGCCATGTCGATTTCCTCTGTCGTGGATTGCAGATCTGCACCGGTGACGCTTGCATTCACCGGCGGAATGGACTCCGCCCCGATGTCCGCCGCACGAATCTGGAGAGGCGAACGCGGCGCGGGTGTCTCGGTGTTTCAAGGCAATCGACGTTCCCGTCCGCGCTCCAGCGCCGGGTCTTGCGAGGGGTCGGCTCGCGGCGCGCGATCGACCGTGTCGGAGGACCGCCTCTGTGCTTCCGCGGCACGGCGGCGGTGCTCTGCGCGGCGGCGGCGTTCTATCGCAGGGTCGGACGCCGGGTCGGCGCGCGGAGCGTGATCCACCTTGTCCCCCGGCCGGCTCGCCGCGCCGTTCGCTTCGGAGGGGGGCCGCAAAAGCGTCTTGCGACACGTGGCGATGTCCGGATCGCCCGTGTCCACGAGTGCAATTAGTGCCGCAATCGGTGCTGCGGCCGCGAGCAGCGCCGCAGCACCCAGACGCAGCGCCAGCTTGGTTCCTTCGATGCCCACGCGAGGCTGTGCGAACGTCCCTCCCACACGGATCGGCGCTCGCAACGAGAGCGGGCTGAAGTCCTTGGGTCGCGCCGTGACGATGAGATCGAGCCTTTCGTCGGCCAGGGACACGCGGCCTCCCGCGACGACCGTGGAATCGGACGTGTCGACGAGGACGTGGCGGGCCTGCAGCACGCCGTCCCGGATGTCGAACGTCGCGACCGCACATCGCATGTGCAGCAGGCGATCGCCGCCGATCGCGACACCCAGGCTCTGCGCCACATCGATGCCCGCGAATTCCAGCACGAGATGCGACACGCGCCCCTGACCGATCCACAGCTCGAGATCGCCGTCGAGCGAGGCGAGCACCTGCGCCGTGGAGCGGCCGCTGCCCTTCACGCGCAGCCGGCCCTCCAGATCGCCGCTCAAGACCGGAAGGGGACGGCCGCCCTTCTTGCTGCCCACCGGGCTTCGCGCCTTCACGAAACGTTCGAGACGGATGTCGGACCACGAAAGGCGCGCGCTCCAGCGCGGGAGCTTCGCCCTCGCATCCACTTCCAGTTCGCCTCGGGCGCGCCCGGCCGCTGTGGCCACGGACAGGTCGCGCAGTTGCAGCACGCTGTCCTTGAGCACGATGCGCGTGCGCAGATCGGTGAGGGTCTCCAGCTGCTTCGTGCCGAGGGCGAGTTCGCCGATGGCGACGGCGACATCCGCATTCAGCGCGGCCAGCGACGGAATGTCGAACTCCCTTTGCGGCAGCACTCGCGTGCCGGCTGCCCGTGGCCTCGGTGCGGCGGTTGCCCGGGCGCGGTCGCCTGCGTCGTGTGGTGGCGGTGCGCCCAGGGCGGGGCCGAGATCTCTCAGCGCCAGCCGCGCACCGCCGAGCTTTCCTTCGAGAAGCGGTACCTTGGGGCGCGCATCGAAACGGAACGACCCGTCCAGACGGCTGGAGCCGACTTCCAGCCGGTCCAGCTTCACCGTCCATGCCTCGCCCTCCCAGGCGAGCGAGCCCTCGCTGCGATACGGTGCCGTGGTCAGCAGCGTCACACCGATCAGCCGGCCGGTCTCTCCGAGAGAGGGCCCGCTCAGCGAGAAGCTGCCGCGGATGAGGCCCAGACGGGAAAGTCGCCCGCGGTGCCGTCGAAGCGCAGTTCCGTCGACGCGAGATGCACACGGGCCTGCAACGTCACGCTCCCCCCTTGCCGGGTCGCGCCCTCCGCGGCACGCAGGGCGCCTGCCGAAGTCACCATGAGCCGCAGAGGTGAGTCCTTGTAGGTGCCCTTGCCTTCCACCCGCAGGCCCGGCGAGGCGGGCGCCTGCTCCCGGGACGACTCGTCGGTGCGAAGGTCGAGCGCCAGATCGAGGTCGAGCACCTCGTCCTCGACGCGGACATGCCCCTCTTCCACCACCAGCCGGTCCACGGTTGGCAGCATCGGAGCGCGCTGGGCGTCGTCATCCTCGATCGCACCGGCGCTCATCTGCCAGTTGGCCGTTCCGTCACGCTCCCGGACCAGATTCGCGCGCATCCGTCTCACCCAGAACGTGTCACGGCGATCGGCTCCGCACTGCCCCGCGCGAGTCCCAGGAGCGTCCGATGCGAATCACCACGCTCAGGCCGGCCAGTTCCAGGAACGGCTCCGCGGCCCTTTCGCGACGATCCGGCGGCTGCGCGATGTGCAGCAGGCTGCTGCGCAACCGGACGCTTCCCAGCGGCGAAGACCGAACTCGCCCTGGAGCGTGACCTGCCGGCCCAGGGCATTCAGGCGACCCGCTCCAGCGGATGCCGCAGGAAGGGCCACTGGGCCCACTCGGCCAGCGCCAAGGCGGCCACCACCAGCAGGAGGACGGCGGCTAGCCATCGCCACACCCGGGCGCCCCGCCCGCCCGGTCGATTGCGTGGAGAGCCCTCTGCTGGCAGCGGCTCGGTGGAAGTGGCCATGTCTGTGCGCCGGCGCGCGGACGCTCCGTTCATCGTGAACGTCCGCGCCAAGGCTAGCGGACATGCCGCGAAAGCGCTTGGCGAATACGGGAGCCCTGCTTCTCCACCCGCATCCCTTCCCCGGGCATCCGTTCACGGAATGCCGATTGCCCGGTCGCGCGTTCACATTCTTCGAGGATCAGGTGCGCGATGAATGCCCAGTCGAGAGACGGAGCCGGTTCCGGAAACGCCGGACCGGTGATGGAACAGCCCGGACACGAGTCGGCGATGACGCCGAAACCGGAATCGTCGGCGTCGGACTACCGGCCGAGCCGCAGGCTCGACGGAAAGGTGGCGCTGATCACCGGCGGAGACAGCGGCATCGGCCGTTCGGTCGCGGTGTCCTTCGCCAAGGAAGGAGCGCATGTGTCCATCGTGTACCTGGACGAGCACGAGGACGCTCGCAGGACGGCGGAACTGGTGGAACGCGAAGGCGTGCGATGCCTTCTCCTGGCGGGCGACGCGGGCGAGCCGGGGTTCGCGGCGCACGCGGTGAAGCAGACGGTGGACAGGCCGTCGCGCATCTGCCCGACGGCGGAACGATCATCAACACCACCTCCGTCACCGCCTATCGCGGCAGCGAGCGCCTGCTCGACTACGCGGCCACGAAGGGGCGCCATCGTGTCCTTCACGCGGTCGCTCGCGAAGCAGCTCGTGGGACGCAAGATCCGCGTCAATGCCGTGGCCCCCGGCCCCGTGTGGACGCCACTGATCCCCGCGAGCTTCAGCGAGAAGGAAATCAGGGAATTCGGCCGCAACGTGCCGATGGGCCGGCCGGCGCAACCGGACGAGATCTCCCCCTGCTACGTGTTCCTGGCCAGCCAGGACGCCAGCTACTTCACCGGACAGGTGCTGCATCCCAACGGCGGAGAAGCGGTGGGAAGCTGAACGGCCCCCTTGCCGCGTCCGCTGCCCCCTCTACAGGAGCTTTCATGAAAGCACTCACCTATCACGGCACGCGGGACGTGCGCGTCGAAACCGTCGCGGACCCGGTGCTCGCGGATCCGGACGACATCGTCCTGCGCGTCACCGCCACGGCCATCTGCGGTTCCGATCTTCACCTGTACCGGGGCAAGATCCCCGCGATGAAGACGGGCGATGTCCTGGGCCACGAGTTCATGGGCATCGTGGAAGACGCAGGCCCGGCCGTGACCAGGGTCAAGCCCGGGGACCGTGTCGTCATCCCCTTCACGATCTCCTGCGGTGAGTGCTACTTCTGCCTGCGTTCCCTCTACGCGGCGTGCGAGCAGACCAATCCGGACCAGTGGGCGATCCTGAACCGGAAGGACCTCCGGCCCGGCGCGGGCATGTTCGGGTACAGCCATCTGTACGGCGGCTACGCCGGCGGCCAGGCGGAGTACGTGCGCGTTCCGCGCGCCAACACCGGCCCGCTGGTCGTGCCCGATGCGTTGCAGGATGAACAGGTCCTGTTCCTGTCCGACATCCTGCCGACCGGCTATCAGGCGGTGGTGAATGCGGAGCTCGGGCCGGGCAGGACCGTGGCGATCTTCGGAGCCGGTCCGGTGGGGCTCATGAGCGCGGCCTGCGCGCGGATGGTGGGGGCCGAGAGAATCTTCATGGTGGATCATCACGACTACCGGCTGAGATTCGCCGAGGCTGCGTACGGAGTGGAACCGCTCAACTTCGACGAGGTCGAGGATGCCGCGCAGGAGATCGTCGAGCGTACCGGCTATCGCGGCGTGGACGCCAGCATCGACGCGGTCGGCTTCGAGGCGAAGGGCAGCACGGTGGAGACGGTGATGACCAACCTGAAGCTCGAGGGTTCGAGCGGCGCGGCATTGCGGCAGGCGATCGCCGCGACACGCCGTGGCGGCGTCGTCTCCGTGCCCGGAGTGTATGCGGGCTTCATCCACGCCTTCATGTTCGGCGACGCATTCGAAAAGGGACTGTCGTTCCGCATGGGCCAGACGCACGTGCAGAAGTACATGCCCTATCTCCTGGAACAGATCGGCAACGGCAGGCTGAATCCCGAGGCCATCATCTCGCACCGCTTGCGGCTTGCCGACGCGGCGAAGGGTTACGAGATGTTCGACGAGAAGAACGACGACTGCCGCAAGATCGTGCTGTCGCCCTAGCGGGCCGGGAGACAGTTCCGCAGGCGGCGATGCCCGCACTGTATGGGCCTGCATGGCTCCGGGAGGGCCCGTCGGGATGACGGAAGGGCCGGGTTTCCCGGACCATTCTTCCGGACGTGGGCGGGAAGCGTCAACCGCTTGCGGGCCGGCCCTGCTGCGCCTCTGCGCTGCCGCCCGCCGCGGCGATCACCCGGTGCACGAAGTGGAGCTTCGCGACGGCGGTGCCGGACAGTACGAACGGGTAGTAGTCGGGGTGGCCCATGCTTCGCGAAAGCTCGTTCAGGGCGAAGGTGAGCACGACCCATCCGTTCACGAACGACAGGAACTGAGGATCTGCCGGCCCCGACGGGTCCAGCACATCGGCCGTGAACAGATCGAAGTGGGCGTCGACCCCCGCCGGTTCCACGCCCACGCCGGAAGCCGTCGAGATGGTATCCAGCATGTGCAGATAGTGCGCCCACGTCTCGGCCCAGTCCTCCCACGGATGCGCGCTCGCATACGCGCTCACGTGACGGGTCTGCCAGTCCGCGGGCGGGCCGTTGCCGTAGTGTCTTTGCAGCGCCTCCTGATAGGAGTCCCGTTCGTCGCCGAACACCCGGCGGAAGCCGTCGAGCCAGCCGGAGTTCTCCACCAGCCGCATCCAGTAGTAGTGGCCCACCTCATGCCGCAGATGGCCCAGCACCGTCCGGTAGCGCTCGCCCAGCTTCTCGCGGCGCGACTCCCGCCGGGAGGGGTCCGCTTCCTCCACGTCGAGGGTGATGATGCCGTCGGCGTGTCCCGTGGTGACCGCGGGACCGCCGGGAAGGCTGCGCAGGAAATCGAAGGCCAGGCCGCTCGCGGGGTCCTCGCAGACCCGGGAGCGCACCGGCAGACCGAGATCGAGGAGCAGCGCGACGAGGCGGCGCTTCGACACTTCCCGTCCCGTGCCACAGGCGCGCGTTGGTGTCGTCGGACAGATCGGGCACCGTGCGGTTCAGCCGGCACGACCGGCACAGGGGCGACGAGGCATCCCCCGCACGGACCAGCCAGTTGCAGGCCGCGGCCGTGGCGTGATTCGCGCACCATCGGTAGCGCATGTCGGCGTCCGGCTCGCCCCAGGCGCGCAACTCGTCGGTGCCCTCCAGCGCTTCCAGCGGCCGCAGTTCCCCCCGTTCGGGGTCGAATCCGAGTTGCGTGCCGCAGGCGAGACAGACGCTGTTGCGGAAGAAGACCGGTCTGCCGCAGCGGCAGTCGAACACCCGCCGGCCCCATCCGTTGGCGGAAGCGAAGGGCGACTGCGTCGTTGCCCGAGAAAAGCGTCGGCCATGAAATTCTCCTCGTTGCGCTGCAGATCGCGAGCGGCCCCATGGCTGCGCGCGGCCGCATGCATTCAATCGGGTCGTTCGTGGGCAAGGAGCGAACCCGCCTCGCTCGGTGCGTTGCCGCGGGAACGCAGGTTGCCTCTGCCCGGTTGCCTGCGTGACCTCCCCTTCCGGCGCAGGCTTTTTCCGCGGGAGTGCCCGAAAGGCCTCCCTTTCTTTTTCTTCTGGAAGAGGCGACGCCATGCAGAACATGCAAGACACGACACAGGATGTGAACGGAACCACGACCGCGCCGGGCGAGCCCGCCGAAATCGTGGCGGCCCATCTTACGACCAAGGAAGAATCGGAAACGTTGTGCGACGAACTCGTCGCGGAAGGATTGCCGCGGGACGAAGTGCACTGCTTCTGGTCCAACGCGCCGGGGCAGCACAGTATCACGCCCATCGGGGGTGACCGGTCTGCCGATCCCGACGCCAAGCCGGCGTCCACGAGTGTCGTGATGGGTGCCGCGGGTGGCGGTACGCTCGGCGCCGTCGTCGGCGCCGTGGGGGCCGCCTCCACCGGAATGGTCGACCCGGTACTGGGAGTCGCCGTAGCCTCGGCTGTCGGCGCCTACGGCGGCGGGCTCATGGGCGCCCTGTCCGGAATGAAAGGCGCGGACGGAAAGACCGAGGTGGACGAGACCATCGGCACCGGCGAAGCGCCGGGAACGGGGGATGCAACCGCCCGGGCGGCCGACAATGCCGTACCGCGGTTCGACACGCCCGGGAACGAACTCGCGGAGGATGAAACGTCCTCGACCGAGGCGAGACCTCCGGCCTCCATGATCAGCGTGCGCGTGGGGTCGTGGGACCGCCAGCGGATCGTGAGCCGGCTCCGCCGCGCGGGCGCGGAAGATATCGAGGTGGCACAGGGCCACTGGAACCAGGGGCAGTGGATCGACTACGACCCGCGCAAACCCCCGCAGCGGGTCTGAATGGCCGCCGCGCTCCCTTCATTCATGGGCTCCTGCCGCCCCTCGTCCATGGGCCCGGACTGCGGTCCGCTTTCCGGCGCGGACCTTCAGAGCCGCCGAGTGCCATGAATCGCCCCTCGCGGCGCGTGCTGGTGCTGGGAGACAGCACGGCGCTGGGAACGGGTTCGGGGATCGTCCTCTCGGCATCGCCCAATGGCTGACCGCGGACTTTCCCTCACGCCCGCGTCACGGTGCGCGCCGTCGCAGGCTCCCGCATGACGGACCTGCCCGCCCAGTTCCCCCGCGACAGCCGCTGGTTCGATGCACTTCTCATCGTCGGCGGCGGCCTGGATGTCCTGCACTTCACTCCGGTAAGACAGATCGCCGCCACGTTGCGCGGGATTCTCGCCACTGCGCGCGAGCGTTCTCCGCTCGTCATCGTCGCCAACAGTGCCAACCTCGCCGCGAGCACGCTGTTCCATTGGCCCCTCGACGCAGTGCTTTCGCGGCGCTCCCTCAAGGTGGCCGGGATCTTTCGCAACGTATGCCGCGAATTCGATGTGTCATTCGTGAATTTCGCGCAGCCTCGCGAGTGCGATCCCTTCTCGCAGAACCCGGGCCGGTTCTTCGGTCCCGACGGCTTTCATCCCAGCGCCGATGCCTACGCGCTCTGCTACCGCATGATCCGTGCGCGCACCCCGCTGCGCCGGGCCTTGAGTCCGGCGTAGCATGGTTTGTCCGTCAGGCCGGTCGGGCCGCCGGGTCCTTGCCCCCGCCGACCGCGCGGGACCGTCCTTCGGCTTCTGCGTCTTCCATCTCCTCGGCCTCTTCTTCCGACCGCGGTGCTGCGTCGCGCGCTTCCTTCTCCACGTCGTGAGTGGCGACGTGCCGGCGCAGGTCCTTGCCGTACCGCCGCGCCGACGCGTAGTCCCCTTCCCCTGGACTTCGCCTGCCTTGGGTTCGGTGTCGATCGGCTTGCCCAGTGGCTGGGGCGCGGGGTCTCCGGGCGGTTGCTCGACCGGCATGGGATCGGGATTCCGAGGTGTCGGTGGAAGGCGAATCGGGTTGAGTGTTCATGCTGGCGTCCTCCTGTGGAAATCAGGACCGCTGCGGCAATCGGGATACCGGAGAATCAGCGCTTCGGCACGTCGAATGCCCCTGCGTCCTGCATCAGGGAACGGCGGACCGGGCCTGGCCTCGGGCGCACGGTGCGCACGGGAAACCCGGTGTCGTGCGGAGGGAGCATGGACGGGAACGATTCGAGTGCGTTCTGGAAGGAACGGTTGCTGGAGAGGGTGGCGGAGGACCATCGCCGCTTCGAGGAGGCGGCAGTGGAAGTGGAGGCGATGGGGGAGCCCGACGGGTTGGGAGCGTTCGACGGCCTCGTGTCCCGGGCCTGCGACGAGCTGCTCATCCACGCCCAGCTCGAGGACGAGATCCTCTATCCCGCGTTCCGGGCCGTGATGCCGCTGACCCGTCTCATCGACGAAGCGGTGATCGAGCACGCCAATCTGCAGATCCTCATCGAAGCCGTGCGCTCCTTCGGGCCGGACGACGAACAGTACCTGTCGGCATTCACCGTGCTGGCGAAGTTCGTTCGTGTCCACGTGGACGCGGAGGAGAACGAGGTCTTTCCGGCGCTCGAGAGCGCGGTGGCCGACTGGAAGGGCTGCTGCGGCAGTGGTGCGAACGGCGTGCCGCGCTGTGTGCGGAAAAGGGACTGGAAACGCCGGACGACGAGTTGGAAGCCCAGCCGGACCGGGTGTGACGGCACGGTTCCGGCTGCTCCGCAATCGGCGTACATCGATCGGACGTCCGTCCGGGAAGGTCGGCGCCTCACGCGGTCTTCCTCACCATGAGATGAAACACGGCGACGAAGGTGAAGAAAGCCGCCGTGCCAAGCACGATCCAGGCGGCGAGCCACCGGCTCTCTGCCAGGCGGGCGCGCGCTCTCCTTTGGCCGCGGCCTCGCGCACCAGCGCGTGCATGCGGATCTGGATGAACACCACCGGTATCCAGCAGGCGACCGCGACGCCATAGAGCACCAGCGACCGGTGCAGCCAGGGCAGGCTCAACGGGGTTCCCGCCATGCGCGCCAGCATCAGCCCGGTCAGCGGCTGCAGGACGACCGTCGTCGCGGTGAAGATCCAGTCTGCGGCGATCACGTAGCGGC
>JADJPK010000015.1 GCA_016713305.1 Betaproteobacteria bacterium | reverse complement strand
ACGGGCTGGCCATCGAGGTGAAATGGCGTGGCCGTGACCTTGACCTTGCGTGCACCGGATGATCCACCTCCGGAAACGCATGGCGCTGCGCAAGGAGATGCGGGTGGTTCACCACCTCTTCGGGCGACAGCATGGGCACGGCGGGAATGCGCGCACCGGTGAGCGCGCCTACGGCGGATTCGGCGCTGTCGAAGCCCTCGAGCCACGTCCGGATCTCCGCCATGAGTGCCGGCCAGTGCGCACGCCGAGCGGCAGCCGTGGCGAAGCGTTCGTCCGTCTCCAGATCGGCTCGCTCCATCGCGGCGGTGAGCCTGGACCACAGATGGGGAGCGCCGACTGTCTGCATGGCAATGTTCCTGTCCGGGAACTCGTGGACGATCATGCCGCGGCGCGGCACGCGTTCCACCGGACCACCGTTCAACAGGGCGCCGTAGGTGATGTCGTCCGCCGCGATCAGGCATTCGAGCATCGACACATCGATGAACTCACCCTTCGCCCGTGCGGGCCGCGCGGAACAGGGCGGCGCAGATCGCCCGAACGCATGCGCGCCGGCGAGCACCATCCGCGGCCTGCAGGTACGACACCCGCGGATGCGGATCGCCGCAGCGGTCGAGGTCCATCATTCCGGAAATGGCGTTGATGAGATGCGCGTAGGCCTGCATGGAACGCAGCGGGCCGGTCTGCCCGAATCCGGAGATCGAACAATAGATGAGCGATGGCTTGATCGCGTGCAGCGCCGCCGCGTCGATACCGTATCGCGCCATCACGCCCGGCGAGAAGTTCTCCACCACGACATCCGAACGCTGCACCAGATCGAGAATCACGGCGCGCGAGTCGGGACGAGCGAGGTCGAAGCGCGATGCTGCGCTGCCCGCGTTGGCCGAACGTAGTGGTGCTCTGACCCGTCCGTCCGTCCGGGATCCAAAGTTGCAGGACGGTGTGGCGGATCTCGTCCCCCTTCGCCGGGCCGCTCGATCTTGATGACGTCCGCGCCCAGATCGGCCAGCAACCGCGTGCAATAGGGACCGGACAGCACGCGCGTGAAGTCGAGAACGGTGACGCCCTCGAGCGGGCAGTCGTGGCGGGATGTGGAGGAGGGAGTCATGGAAGCGTCCGGTTCGGTAAGCCGCGATTAGACCGCATCCGTGAACGGATGCCAGCACCGGAGAATGAAGTTCTACCTCGGCGGATACTGCACTGCGTCAGTCATCAGCCGGACCCATGGGGCGGCAGCGCGTCTGCGACCTGTAGAACTCGTGACGACGATGGCGTTGTTGCACTGCCCTCGACCTCCGGCATCACGGCCGCGTCCAGTGTCGTTCCTTGACAACGCGCCGTTCCGGTTCTAGCGTTTCCCGTATCGCGCAGCCAGGTCACCGCACACTTTCGCCGCGGCCTTCTTCCCAAAATTCCAGGGGTCGACGGTGCAGAGGAGACGTGACCATGCGATCGCATTCTGCGATGGCGCGAGTCGTCCTGCTTGCGCTTTTCCCTCCACTGTCTTTCTGCCGACGCGGTAACGGTCCTGAGCGGCGACGCTGCCTTGCAGGACGGCAATCTGTTCATCGCCGGCTCGACGGCCGGTTCGGCGACCGTGACCGCCCCGGGGCCGGACAGCTTCGTCCATATCGCCATCGGCGGCGATCCGGCGCGCACCGGGGTCGGATCGATGACGGTGTCGGGCGCCGGAGCCGTCGTGGACGTGGCCAACATCGTGCAAGTGGGGGCCCAATCGTCGGGGTCGCTGACCGTCGGTGCGGGCGCCAAGGTGCACTCCCGCGGTGGCGAGAGTCCTTTCTGCACCGGATGCAACTCCACCGAGATCGCCAACGGCGGTGGCTCCAGCGGCGTGCTCACGGTGACAGGAGCGGGTTCGGAGTTCACGGCGGGCGACGAACTGGGCAATGCCGTCTTCTTCGTTGCAAACGGGGGCGTCTCGCCCGGGTTCGGCACGGCCGGGACCGCGACGTTCGGACACTTAAAGATCCTCGATGGCGCCACCGCGACCACCACCGGGACGGTCATCGCGGCCTCGCGGATGGCGGGCGACGACTCGTACACCGGGCAGTCGCAATCCACGGGAATCGTCGATGTCATCGGCACGGGGTCGCGCTGGACCGTGCAGCAGCCCGCGCGGGGGTTGGTGGCGTTCGTGGATGTGGGGGGGCGTGGCACCGGCACGGTCAACGTCAAGGAAGGGGGGCGTTTCGATGCGACCTTTCTGCACATGGGCGTCGACGCGGGGAGTCAGGGCAGCCTGGTCGTGGACGGGGCCGGTTCCTTCGTTTCGCTGGCGGGAGGCAATGCCGTGGATGGTGGCGCCGGGTTCATCGTCGGCTGGCGGGCGGGCTCGACCGGTTCGGTGGAGGTGACAGGAGGCGGTCACGTCCGGATCGACGCGCGGGGCGACGGAGCACCGGGAGGCTTCGTGCTGGGCGGGCTGCACACCGCGGCGGGAGGCAACGGAACCATGCTGGTATCCGGATCGGGGTCGCTCGTGGAGATCATGGGCAATGCACCGACGGTGTCGCCCGCCGGCTTCACCGTGGGATTGACGGGGCAGGGACAACTGTCGGTGTTGGGGGGGACGAATCGAGGTGACCGATTCGAGCCCCAAGGCGTTCGGCGCGTTCTCGATCGGCGGCAACGGAGCCCAGGCTCAGGCAGGCATTCCGGCGGGTCACGGAACGATGCTCGTCTCGGGGCCGGATCCGAGGTTGCGATTCTTTCCGCGCACGGCAATTTCGTGGTCGGGCACACACAAGGAAGCACCGGTCTGGTGACGGTGGAGGCCGGGGGACGCATTTCCGCGCCCAGTGGCTTCATCGGACGCGACGCGGGCAGCGTGGGGACCCTTAGCCTTCAGGGCGAGGGCAGCGCCCTGGCTCTGGGCGGCGACGCGTTCGGGTATGGCGCCTTCCTCGTGGTTGGATACGCCGGCACCGGAACGTTGATCGTGCAGGACAAGGCGCTGCTGGACATGAAGCCCACGGCCGACGTGCTCTACGGAGGCATGGCCATCGGCGGTTCAGATACACAGGACGCCGCCGAGCAGGGCGGGACCGGCGTGGTGACGGTGACAACCGGCGGGAAGATCGTTCTGGCGGGCGACAGTTCGACTCACATCATGGTAGGCCTGCACCCGGGAGGGCACGGGACGCTCAACGTGACGCAGGGAGGACGGGTGGACATCGCGCCTCCTCTGGATCCCGCTTCGCCCCAGGATATCAGCGGCCTGTACGTGGCGCCGGTCGCCGGCGCCACGGGCACGATGGTGGTGGACGGCGAGAACAGTGTGGCCGATGCCGGCATCTTCCTGGGCATCGGCATGGGACAGGACAAGACGGGGGCGGGGGGATCGGGGGTGGTATCTGTCCGCAACGGCGGCCGCGTGGTGGCGGATCTCCTGCGGATCGGCGAGGCCGGCATCCTGAGCGGCGACGGGATCATCGAAGCGGCCGTGGAATCGAACGGCGTGATCACTCCGGGGAACTCGCCCGGCGTGATGACCATCGTCGGATCGCTCGTTTCCACGGGGACCATCGTGATCGAGGTCGCGGGTCTCGGAGCGGGCGAACACGATGTTCTGGATGTCAGCGGTGATGTCGATCTGAACGGCGCGACGGTCCGGTTCGTCTTCCTGGAAGGATTTAGGCCACACGCAGGCGACCGTTTCGACTTTCTTGCGGCGCCGAACGCGGTCGCGCCGCTGTCCGGCACCTCTTTCACCTATCAGGGCGTGGGAGCCGGGTTCGAGTTCCAGGTCGATGCCGCTTCCGGAGAATTCACGGCACTCAACGACGCCGTGCCGGTACCGGAACCGTCCACCTGGGCGCTGCTGGGGGCAGGCGTCGCGGGTCTGGCGTGGCGTGTCCGGAAGGCGAAGGGGTCTGCGCCGCCCGAGGCTGATCAGAACTTCGAGAAGTCCGCCGGCCGCTTCTCCGAGGAAGGCGGAGAACGCTTCCTTCGCTTCGGGGACAGGAGGCGCTGGCGGAACTCCCGGCTTTCGTCGCTCATGCGCTCGGCGACGGCGGCAGACCACTTGCGTTTCATGAAGGCCTTCGTGAGACGCACCGACTCGGGCGGGAGGGCGGCCAGCGCTTTCGCGGCGTCCATGGCGTATTCCAGCAGGTCCGCTTCCGGGCACGATCTCGGTCACGATGCCCGCCGCGAGCGCCTTCTCGGCGTTGAACGGCTTCGCCAGCAACAGCAACTCGGCCGCGCGATGGTAACCCGCGGTGAGCGGCAGCAGCAGGCTGGATGCGGCCTCGGGCACGACGCCCAGCGACGTGAACGGAAGCTGGAACCGGGTGGACGCCGTGGCATAGACGAGATCGCAGTGGAGAAGCATGGTGGTGCCGATCCCCACGGCGGGACCTCCGACTGCGGCCACGATCGGTTTGGGGTGAGTCGAGATCGCCTGGAGGAACTGCCACACCGACGACGAATCGTCGTGCGGAGGGTTCGGAGGAAGTCGCTCAGATCGTTGCCCGCGGAGAAACATGTCGAAGTGCCGTGAACGAGCACGGCGCGCACCGCGGGGTCCTTCTCGACGGCGCGAAGGGCATCGGCCAGTGCCTGGTACATCTCGGCAGTGAGCGCGTTCTTCTTGTCCGTGCGGGCCATCTCGATGCGGCAGATGCGGTTCGCGGTTTCGGTGCGGATGAGGTCGGTCATGGCGTGGTCCTGTGGGTGAGACGATTCAGACTTTGTAGGGGGCGGGCATGAGGAACTCCCAGGGAGAGACCTCGGCGGTCCGGTCGACCGTGACCTCGATGAGCGAGGGCGTGCCGCGGCCCAGCGATCTTTCCAGTGCGGTGCGCAGGCCCGCGGGTGTCGATACTCTTTCACCTGGCACACCATAGCTCTCCGCGAGCTTCACGAAGTCGGGGTTGGTCAATTCCGAGGCGATCAGCCGGCCGTCGAACAGCCGCTTCTGGTCGCGCCACACATTGCCGTACGCAGCGTTGTTGAAGAGCACGATGGCGACGTCGAGGTGGTAGGTGGCGGCTGTCGCGAGATCCTGCAGTCCGAACTGGAAGCCGCCGTCGCCTGTGATCGAAACCACGGCCTTGTCCGGATGAGCGGCCTTCACCCCAAGCGCCGTCGGAAAACCGAAGCCCAGGGTGCCTTGCGGTCCGCACGTGACGAACGTGCGCGGCTCGTAGACGGGAAAGCCGTAATAGGAGGCAAAGCCGGCCTGGCAGATCTCCTCGACGAAGAAGCCGTCGCGAGGCAGCACGTCGCGAATGGCGGCGAGGTATTCGATGTGCGGCTGGATCTTCTGCGTGTCACGGGTGACGGCGGCCTTGAGGTCGACGAACTCGTCTGTGCGAGAGGGCCGCGAAACGCCTGCGCGGCGTAGTGCGGCGGCGACTTGTCCGGCGCCGTCCGCGGCGTCGCCGAGGATCGTCACGTCAGGGGAAAGCCGGGCCGTCTGGGTCGGATCGATGTCGATAAGGATGGTCTTGCGCGGCGTTGCCGCCTTCGGCCAGCGGAACCACGCGAGCTCCATGCGGGACCCGATCCCGATGACCACGTCGGTCTGCTCCCAGCGGCGATACCCGGCCGCGCAGTTGAGCATCAACGGATGCTCGTCGCTCACGACACCCTTGCCGCCGCGGAAGGACACCATCGGCGCCTGAAGAACCTCGGCGAGTTCCTTCACGGCGTTTCCGGCGTGCAGTGCGCCACCGCCCACCATGATCATCGGATGGGCGGCTCCGGCGAGCAATTCGCACGCGCGAGCGATGGCGTCGGGGTCGATCTCCGGCGGTTCGCACGAGTACGGCAGGACTGCTTCGACGGGGGCCTCGACTCCGAACATGTTCCACGGCATCTCCAGCGACGCCGGACGCGGCCGGCCCGTGCGCATCTGCCGGAAGGCTTCGGCCACGAGCGCCGGTGCTTCGGTGGGGTGCTCGATGCGGGCTGCCCACTTCGTGAGCAGCTTCATCGTGGCGAGCTGGTCGGGCAGTTCGTGCAGGTGCATCTTCCCCGAGCCGATGAATTCGCTGGGGACCTGGCCGGTGACACAGAGAATGGGCGTGCTGGCCCCGTAGGCGGAGCAGAGCGCGGCACCCGCATTCAGCACTCCGGGGCCAGGAACCACCGAGTAGACGCCCACCTTGCCCGTGGACTTGGCGTAGCCGAACGCCATGTAGGCCGTGGTCTGCTCGTGCCGCGGGCAGATGAGCCGCAGCCGTTCGCCGGCCCGCTGGATGGCATCGAAGAGATGGTAGGTCTGCACGCCGGGCAGGCCGAAGATCGTGTCGGTGCCGTGCGCGATCAGGGACTGCACGATGGCGTCGCCGCCGTTCATTCGGTTCATCGATCCTGGTCCTCGCTGCCTTTGAAAATGAGGAAAGGTGCCATGCGCTGTCCCGGCAGCCTGAGATGGCGAACGCCACGGCGCGCTTCACCATGGTGGCGCCATCGTAGCGCAGCGCCGAGCGTTCCATGAGCCGGAAAGCGCGGCACGCCTGTTCCGCTGGTGCGGCTGCGAACGGTGGAGCGGATCCCGACAGCCCGGGACAGAGTCCCGCGCCCGGAGCATGACGGCACAAAGGCGCAATCCACGGGCGAGACCCGATGCATTCCGGCCTGGCCCGCCGCGGCGGCTGGGGGTGTGTCTCAAGTAGACTGCGGCTTTTCACGGAGGTCCCATGAAACGTCTCCTTGCCCTGTCGTTGCTGCTGCTGGCCGGTCCCGCCAGCGCGGGATGGACTCCCGTCACGGAGGACGGCGCATCCACCACCTACGGCGATCCGGCGACGGTCGAGCGCAAGGGCGACACGGCGACCATGTGGACGCTCGTCGACTTCCGGGCGCCCCGCCGCCTCGTGGAAATGGCCTACCGCTCGCAAAAGCAGCAGATGGAGTTTCGCTGCAACGCAGACGAGTCGCGGGTCCTGCACGCGGCCCTTCTCGTCGATGCCATGGGAAGCGGAAAGGTCGCCTACGAAGACGATTCCCCCCAGGACTGGACCCGCATCGGCGCAGACAGCGCGATCGCCCAGCTCAAGGCGCTGGCCTGCCGCTGAGGCCGGGCCGGCAGGCAAAAGGCAAGACCTGACCCCAAAAAAACGTAATTCGGGGTCAGGTCTTGCCTTTTGCCTAGGCTGCCACTTTCATCGCCGGCCGCCGCAGGTGGTCCAGGGACTGCATCAGCGTGAGGTAGACGACATCCCGCTGCGCGTGGCTTCCGCCGATGCGCTGGACGCAGAACGGAAGCCGGCCGAGCAGATCGACGGCCTCGCGGTGGTCGCCGCGACCGTGCGCCATGATGCCGCGGCACGCTGCGAGGCCGACGAGACGGGTGGTCTCGCCATGGCGGGTCGGCAGTTCTCTGCGCCGGACAAGTTCCTTTTCCAGAGTCCGGGCCCGTGCTTCGTCGCGAGCGCCGACGAAGGCGAGCATGGCGTGAATGTCGTTGAAGCTGCAGAAGCCGTCTTCGATGTGGGGAGCCCAGGCAGCCGCCAGTTCCGTCCAGCGTCCGCCAATGTCGGCGCCTTCGAGTTCCAGGCGCCAGAGCAGCGCCGAGGCATCGATGAGATCCGCCACCTCCAGCGACCGACGCGCGCGGATGGATGCGTCGTAAATCGAAAGCGCCGTGAGGCGGTCGCCCAGTGCCAGGTGAAACAGTGCGAGGTGCCACCAGCAATGCGTCGCCGCAACGGTGCCGCGGGACCAGGAGTCGACGCTCTCCCGCAACGTGCCGATCCCTTCGCCGTGCCGGCCTGTCATCTCGTGTACGTGTGCCAGTGCGTGGCGAGCCCGGGCGTCGTCCGGATCCCGTGCCAGCGCGGACCGGGCCATGCGCTCCGCTGCCCGGTAGTCGCCGCTCTCGACGAGGCTGAATGCGTACATGGCGAGGACCGCGGAGTATCCCGGCGTGCTGTCGGACCAGGCCGGGAGCACCGAGGCCACCCGGTCGGCCATTCGTGCCTCGTCCCCCGTTGCGTAGTCGAATGCATGCCCGACCTGCAAGGCGAGCACGTCACGCGGAAACTCGTCCAGCAGTGCGTCGAGCCGCACCTTGGCGCCCTCGTAGTCGTCTTCCACTGCCGCCCGAATGGCTTCCGCGTGCAATCGCTCCCGGCGGTTCATCTCCAGGCCCACGAGTGCCGACCGTGCTGTTCGTGCCCGAGCCACCACCGTGGGATCCCGGCTTGTGAGGAAGCGGTAGGCGTCCAGTACGTGGGCCATCGCGAATCTGGGTGCGAGCGCAATGGCGCGCTCCAGTGGCACGTCGGCGCCACAGCGCCACCTCTGGAAGGCCGACAAGGCAGTCTCGTACGCCTCCAGTGCGGCCGCGGTGGCGCCCGTGACCTCGTCGTTCCGGTAATCCTTGAGTTTCATTCTTCTCTCCTCAGGTCCGCTGCTGGGGTGGCGAACCTCTTCAAGCCGGTGCGCGCGTGTCCCGGGTCGACTGCCCCTCCGCCCCGGCGGCGGGGAGCGATCGCACCCCCCTTCGCTCAATCAGGGACGCGCCTCGTAGATCAGATTGAACGGCGTCTGCGCCGTGCGCCGGAAACGGGAGAAGCCCGCCCCCTTGACGACCTTGCGCATGCGCGCCTCACCCGCCTGGGCACCCAGGGCAAGGCCGACTTCCTGGGACAGGGAGCAGGGGGTGCAGATCAGGGTCGAACCGGCGTAGTAGGCGCGGCCCACCGGATTCAGGTTCTCCTCCACCCGGTCACCGGCGTAGGGCTCGACGATCATCCACACGCCGTCCGGCGCCAGACTGGACAAGACGTGGCGGGACGCACCCGCCGGATCACCCATGTCGTGCAGCGCGTCGAAGATGGTGACGAAGTCGTAACCCTTGCCCGGGAAGTTCTTCGCGCTCGCCACCTCGAACCGGCAGTGTTCCGCCACGCCTGCCTCGCGCGCACGCTCGTTCGCTGCGGCGACCGACTCCGGGTGATAGTCGAAGCCGACGAAACGGGAGGCAGGAAACGCCTGCGCCATCAGGATCGTCGATGCACCGTGGCCGCACCCGATGTCGGCCACGCTTGCTCCTCGTCGAAGCGTGCCCTCGACGCCCTCCAGTGAGGGAATCCACGACTGCACGAGATTGCCGATGTAGGAGGTCCTGAAGAACCGTTCGATGCCGTGGAAGAGCGCGTGATCGTGTTCGTGCCAGCCGATCCCGTCTCCCGTGCGGAACGCCTCGGTCAAGCGATCGACGATGCGGCCGGCCGCCAGCGCGGTCTGGAATGCGCCCACGATGAACGCCGGTCCGCCCTCGTGTGCGAACATGAGCGCCTGTTCGGGCGTCAGTTCGTACAGCCCCGAATCCGCGATGTAGCGCACGTAGCCCGACGCCGCCTGGGCATTGAGCCATTCCCGCACGTAGCGCTCGTGCGTCCCTGTACGCGTTGCCAGTGCAGCGGATGTCATGGGGCCGCCTTCGGCAAGGCAGCGATACAATCCCAGCCGGTCTCCGATCAGGACCAGCGGTGCGAGCGACACGGCGCCGGAGTCCACCACGGCCCGGCCCAGCAGTTCATTGAGCTTGTCTTCGTCGATGTTCAGGTTCATGGCCTCACCTCTCTCGTTTCTGGAGAGGCCATTGTCGGCACCGGCGCCGCAGAAGAATTTGCCTGGACACCGGGATTCTTGCCCGGACTGCCGGAATGCAATCCGCATTTGATCCGGCGTCCGGATTCCTTGACCGATCGACCACCGTCCGAAGAGGAATTCCGTGGACGCACTCTCCGAACTCCTCCGCGTCGTCAAGCTTTCCGGCGCGCTGTTCTTCGACGCCCAGTGCGCTGCACCGTGGTGCGTCCGCTCGCCACCCTCGAACCGCTTCCGCCGCTACGTCGCCACCGAGTCGAGCCACGTGATCGAGTTTCATCTGATCGCGGACGGCCGCGGCTATATCCGGGTGGGTCAGGAGACTACGCCGCTCGCTGCCGGCGACATCGTGATGATTCCCCACGGTGACGAGCACTTCATGGGGAACGGTCTCGCCGACGAGCCCATCGACGGCGAAGAGGGGATGGAGGAATTCCTGAACGGCCCTCTGAAGCTGTCGCGCCTTGGCGGTGGCGGCGAGCAGACCCGCCTCATCTGCGGCTATCTTGCCTGCGAGGAGCGCCTGATCCGGCCTGTGCTGGCCGGACTTCCCCGGGTCGTGCGGGTGAACGTGCGGGACGATGCCTATGGCCAGCTCCTGGAGAACATGATCGGCCAGGCCGTGCTGCAACTCACGACTGCCGCGCCGGGAAGCGGCGTGATCGTTGCACGGCTGGCAGAAGTGCTCTTCGCCGAGGTGCTTCGGCGTTACGTTCTCCGTCTGCCCGCCGGCCGGACGGGCTGGCTTGCCGGCGCGGCTGATCCGGCCGTGGGCAAGGTGCTCGCCGCGATGCATCAGCAGCCGGCCCGGAACTGGTCGCTGGACGATCTCGCGGCCGAGGCGGGACTTTCGCGCTCTGCGCTGACGGACCGGTTCGCCCGGTGCATCGGCCAGGGCCCCATGGCCTACCTGACGGAGTGGCGGCTGGAGCTGGCGGCGGAAGCGTTGCGGACGACCAGCCGCAGCGTGCTGCAGGTAGCCGGCGACGTCGGCTACGAATCCGAAGCCGCGTTCAACCGCGCGTTCAAGCGCCGCTTCTCGGAACCGCCGGCGCGGTACCGCAAGCTGCATCGTTCTCCTGCCGAACGCATTGCGCGTCCGATCGGCTCGTGTCTGGCCGACGAGAGCTCGAGCCTTTCCGCATTCGTTGCAGGGAACTGACACGACCGATCTGCCGGCACCTCCGGCCGGAGTGCCAAGGACGAATTGGAGCGCAAGAACCGGAGCGTCTCCGGCTCGGTCTGCTCCTACGCTTTGCCCATGAACACTTCACACGGAGGAACACTCATGGGCATTCTGGAAGGAAAGGTCGCAATCATCACCGGTGCGAGTTCGGGAATCGGCAAGGCGGCCGCGATGCTGTTCGCGCGCGAAGGAGCGGGCATCGTGCTGGTAGCGCGGCGACGGCCCGAACTGGACGCGGTCGCATCGCTGATTTCGCAGGAAGGCGGGCGGGCCGTTGCGGTGGCTGGAGACGTCCAGGAAGAGGCCGTGGCACGCCGTGCTGCCGCGGCGGCGGTCTCGGAGTTCGGCGGTCTCGACATCGCCTTCAACAATGCGGGCACGCTCGGAGAACTCGGTCCGACGACGGACGTGTCGCCGCAGGGCTGGCGCGATACGCTGGAGATCAACCTCACCTCCGCGTTTCTCTGGGCGAAGCACCAGCTGCCCCGGATGCTGGAGCGCGGCGCCGGTTCGATCATCTTCACATCCACATTCGTGGGCCACACAGTGGGATTCCCCGGCGCCGCCGCCTATGCTGCGAGCAAGGCGGGACTCATCGGCCTGACGCAGGCCCTCGCGACGGAGTTCGGGCCGCAGGCCATCCGGGTCAATGCGCTTCTTCCGGGCGGAACCGACACGCCCATGGCGGCACAGATGAACGGAACGCCGGAGGCCATGGCTCAGGTGGCGCAACTGCACGCGCTGAAGCGGATCGCCGAGCCGGACGAGATCGCGAGAGCGGCGCTCTTTCTGGCCTCCGACGCGTCATCCTTCGTGACGGGCACGGCGATGCTGGTGGACGGAGGCGTGTCCGTCAACCGGACCTGACGATGCTCCCTCGCGGCCATGGCCGCGAGGTCTCCCCCGGCCGCTGTGGACGCCCTCGCGATGAGTGGCCGGCCACCTGCATGGCTCGTCGCTCCTTCTCCGTCTCCCGTCGATGCACCATGGTCCGTTGGGCCCATCCGAACGCGTCCTGAGCGGTTGGGCCTGTCATGTCGGATGGGTAACGTCCGCGCAGGGGTTCCGGGGTCGATCGATGAAGGAATCGAACGCCGATCGGCGTCAGATTGCGTTCTCCTGCGCGCGCGAGTCCAGGCCTTCCGGAGTCCCCGCTCATTCCAACCATCATGCAAGAGGGAAGACCATGAACCGCCAGATTCTCATCGGTGCGACGCTTGTGGCCGCCGCCTGGGCGCCCGTCGTGCCGGCGCAGTCGTTCCAGCTCACGGGCTGGGCAGAAATCGAACACACGTTCCGTCAGCCGGGTCCCGTTTCGGGGCAATTCACCTCGGGACCGGTCAATGGCGTGACGCCGCCCTATGCCGGCCAGCCGATTCCCGGCTTCTCCGGCATGATCCCGTCGGTCAACGCAGGCAACTTCTACGGCTTGCCGGACAACGGCTTCGGCGCGCAGGGCAATAGCGCCGATTTCGTCCTGGGCTTCTACGAAGTCACGCCCCACTTCAAGACCGTGGGCGACGGCACGACCAGCCGCGGCTCCGTCACCGTCAACAGCTTCACGCCGTTCAGCGATCCGAACGGCCTACTGCTCGCCGGCAACTACATCGCCAACGGGCCGGTCTACAACCGTACCAACTACTATCCCACCGGCGCACAGATTGCCGTCGACCCGTCCATCAAGAATGGCAAGTGGCTGACCGGCGCCGACTTCGACGTCGAGTCCTTCTCACGGATGAACGACGGTTCGATCTGGGTGGGTGAGGAGTTCGGACCCTACCTTCTGCACTTCAATGCCCAGGGCCAGCTGCTGAGCGCCCCGATCGCACATCCGGTCCTGCGCGCGCCGCAGAACCCGGCCGGCGGGACGAATCTGCCTTCCTCGCGCGGTTTCGAATCCATGACCCGCAATGGCGACGGCTCGAAGCTGTACCTGACCACCGAAGCATCCATCAACTCGCAGACGGACAAGCGAATGCTCGAGATCTACGAGTTCGACACGACGACCGAGCAGTACACCGGCACCAGCTTTGCGTATGCGAAAGACAGCTCGGACACCATCACCGGCGCCGTCAACAACGCGTCGAACATCTTCGTCACGGGCGACATGACCCACGTGGCGGACGACCGCTATCTGATCATCGAGCGTGACGACTTCCAGGGTCCCGTGGGCAGCGCCAGCTATCCCTACCAGAAGAAGATCTATCTCATCGATCTCAGCGAGACCGACGAGAACGGGGTGCTCGAGAAGAAGCTGCTCGTGGATCTGCTGGACGTGCCCGATCCCAAGGACATCGGCGGCCCCCTCGTCGGTCTTCCCGCGGACAAGTTCAACTTCCCGCTCCAGTCGGTGGAGTCCATCACGCTGATCGACGAACATACGATCCTCGTGGGCCTGGACAACAACTACCCCGGCGGAAACGGTCGGGTGCTGGGTACTCCGGACGGCACGGAGATGATCACCATCCGCTTCGACCAGTCGTTGCACACCATGCCAGTACCGGAGCCGGAGACCTACGCGCTCATGCTGGCCGGTCTTGGCATTCTGGCTGGCGTCGCAAGGAAGCGCAGTCGGCAGGGGTAGGCCTGCACCGACTCGAATCGGGAGCCCCGGGGGAAACTCCGGGGGCTTTGTCCTCGAGCCGGGTCACTGGGCGGGCCGGGCTCAGGCGGTGCCGGCGCGCTGACGTACCTCCGTGTCCGACAGCTCGCCGCCCACCCAAACGATCGCTTTCCGGGCTCCCGTGTCCATGGCCAATTCGACGAATGTCCTTTCCTCGATTTCCGACAGGCCACCCTCCGTGCGTTCCATGGGATGCATGACCATCACGGGCTGCGGAACGAAGAGTCTGCCAGCGCAGACTTGCCTGAGGGCCTCCTTCAGCGCGGCTTCGGCGATGCCTAGCTCACCTACCAGCAGGCGGCGCGTGGTGAATGGATTGACAGGCCGGACCGTCACCGGTTGCGGGTTCAAATCCAGCCCCTTCACCACGATCCGGTTCTCGTAGATCCTGACATAGACCGTGGTGGAGAAGAGCCTTTGCAGCATTGGTGATTCCTCTCGTGGGACCGTGAGGCGGTGCGCTCAAGCGTCGAGCCGCGGTCTCTCTGTCGCTGTCTTGACTGCTGCTCCACCCTGAGGGCGATGCGTGGGCCGGGGAAGTTCCCTGCCGTGCTGCGCACCGATGTTTCGCAGACGCGCTGGCGAGTTTTCCGGCATGTCAGCTGGGCGCATCCCCGGTCACCGAATCGAGAAAAGCCCGCAAGGCCGCGGAGCACACCCGCGCATGCGAGAACGGCAGACCGTGCTTTGCGTGGGCGAACACCTGAAGGCGGGAATCCGTCAGGGCTGCGTGCATCTCGGCCATCACACCGACCGGGATGAACGGGCTGCCGTCGCCGTGCATGAGCAGGACGGGACACCGGATTTCTGGCAGACGCGCTCTGAGATTGGTGTCGCGCAGGACCTGCAACGCATCCAGGATGGAATTCCTGTTCCAGGAGGCCTGTTGGCGGGCATACCAGTCCCGCCTCGCACCGTCGATCGCGTCCGGATGGAACCTGTCTGCCATCATGCCTTCCGACCATGCCTCGACCCCCCCTTCGTCCATCTGCCTTGCCCATTCCTGAACGCGGCGGATGGGTGACCCGACATCCGCGCCATTGCTGATGGTGAGGCTGGCCACTCTCGAGGCATGCTCGAGCGCCACATGCAGTGCGATGGTGCCTCCCATCGACTCGCCGACGACATGAAAGCGCTGCGTGTCCGTTGCGTCTGCGACCGTCAGAAGATCGTCCGCGAGAACGGACAGAGACCAGTCGAAGCCCGGCCCCGGAATCGTGGAACGTCCGGACCCTCGCATGTCGAAGCGAACGACGCGATAGCGGTCGACGAGCGCAGGCAGCCACTCCGACCAGATGCCGGGGTGTGCCCCGATGCCGTGCTGGAACAACACTGTCTCGGGCGAGGAGTACCACGGGGCGACGGCGTCGAAGACTTCGTAGTGAATCCGACCGGTGGGTGTGGAGACGAAGGCCATGGGTGTCGGAGATCCCTTCAGGTGCGGCCTGTCTCGACGCCGATGGCATCCAGCGATCTGCCGCGTGTCTCGGGCAGCATGATCAGACTCAGCATCATGAGCGCATAGGCGCCGAATGCGTACAAGCCCATGGCCGTTCCGAGCGGCATGCGCTCGGCGAGAAACCCGACGAGCGCGGGAAACACCGCTCCCACGGCGCGGCCCGCGTTGTAGCAGAAGCCCTGGCAGGTCGCGCGCACTTCCGTCGGATACAGCTCCGAAAGGAAGGGTCCCATGGGCGAGAACATCATCAGCGCGAAGAATCCAAGCGGAAAGCCGAGCAGGAACACCGTGCTGTTGTCGATGGGCGCGAACATGTAGACGAGAATCAGCACGATCGACCCGCACGCCGAAATGAGGAACGTCCGCTTGCGTCCCACGGCATCGGAGAGCAGGGCGCCGGCGATGAAGCCGCAGAACGCGCCGAGGATGTGCACCAGGAGATAGGCGCCGGTGCCGGTCGTCGTGAGCTGCTTGGCGACCTTGAGGTAGGTGGGCATCCAGGTGATGAGGCAATACACGCCGCCCTGGGCACCCGTGATCATCAGCGTGGCCTTGATCGTGGTGGGCAGGTACTGGGGCCGGAAGGCAACGAACAGGTGCGATAGGCCGACGGGCGCCCGGTTGGCGCGATGCGCGTGGAAGAGTTCCGGCTCCTCCACGTTACGTCGCACCCACACGACCAGCAGCGCTGGGGCGAGCCCGATCCAGAAGAGCATCCTCCAGGCGAGGGTCTCCGGCAGCAGAGCGAAGAGCGCGGTGTAGAGCAGGGCCGCGCCCCCCCATCCGATCGCATATCCGCTCTGGACGAACCCGACTGCGCGTCCGCGGTACTTGTCGCGGATCACTTCGCCCATCAGCACTGCGCCTGCCGCCCACTCGCCGCCGAAACCCAGGCCCTGCAGCGCACGAAAGAGGAAGAGCTGGCCGAAGTCCTGCGCGAATCCGCAAAGAAAGGTGAAGAAGGCGAACCAGAGGATCGTCCACTGCAGGACGCGGACGCGGCCGTAGCGATCGCTCAGCATGCCCGCCACCCAGCCGCCCGCCGCGGACATCAGCAGCGTAACGGTGCCCAGCGTGCCGGCCTGCCCCTTGGAGATGCCCCATACGGTCAGCAGCGTGGGGATGACGAAGCTGTAGACCTGCATGTCGAAGGCGTCGAGCGCCCAGCCGCCGAAGCATCCGGACATCGTCTTGCGCTCACGCGACGTGAGGTCCCGCATCCAGCCGAACATGAAGGCTCCTTGATCCGATGGGTCGTTCGAACGAGTGCGCCAGGTCGATCGGACGACTCGACCGTGTGAACCGCGGGTCGCCTTCGCCGGCGCCGCTACGCTGGAGGCGCAGGCACCGCCGGAGTATGCAGAGGCCGGAAACAGAATCTATGCGCAGCGCAGCATGCGTGCTCGCGGTGAGGCCGGGAGTGCAGGGTTTTGCCGTGAGAACCGTTGCAGGTGCCGGAAGACAGGCGTATACGTACACCGACGCTCAAGCCCCCGGGATTCCAGGGCATCACGGGCAGGCGGCGATTGCGCAGGTGTGACATGGAGGGCAGACCCATGTGGCCGTCGAAGTCCGTCGTCAATGCTTGCTGGATCCTTCTGTGCGGTACTCTCCTCGGTGGCTGTGCGACAGCTCCCATCGAGCCCGACGGCGCGCCCGGTCCCCTGACCATGTCGCTGCAGGAAAGCCCCCCTACGGTCACGATCCATCCCACACGTGTCACCGTGAAGAATGGTGCGGGGCAGGTTCTTCTGGACGGTGCCCCCGACAGCAACAACGCGATTGCTTCGAACAAGCTCGGCGGCAGATTCGACGGCACGCTCGAGGTCGCCACACAGTACGACAACGGCACCACGAAGACCCAGACGCTGACGCACGATCCTGCCAGGCAGGTATCGCTGGCCTGGGACGAGAGCCGGAAGCAGTACGTGGTCAAGCAGACCACTCCGCCCAGACCGTCCGACCGGTTCGCCGGCCAGCCGGGCTGGGCCATCCAGGTCTTCGCAGACTACAAATTCACGCCCTACGACGACACGACAATCAGCTCCAGCGGGTCTGCCGTCAGAGGCAGGCCAGACCTGAGCGACAGCATGCCGAGTTTCGGCTTCGGTCTCAGGCGCTACTTCGATGTGCTGCCGTCCGGAATCCAGCCGTTCGCCTATGCAGGCTTCTCCGAGTACTTCGGCAACGGCGGCAGGAAGGCCGATGTCATCTACCACTTCGGTGCAACGCCCGACACGGGGGGCGAGATCGAGGAACAGCGTTCCTTGCTGTTCGGCGCCGGGGGACAATACCTGCTCGCGAACAACGTCACGGCCCAACTCATGCTGGGTTTGCACGCAACCCGCCTGCGAATGTCCGTCTTCAGCGACGAGCGGTCGGGAGGCGGGCCCGAAAACGTGTTCAGCCAGAACCGCTGGATGTTTCGGCCCACCATCGGCGGAGGTCTCATGTTCCCGCTGATGTACATGACCGGCGGTTCACCCCTGATGGGATTCTTCCAGTACCACGCGATGATGATGGGCGACGTGTCCGGGAGCGTGGTCTCACCCTTCACGTCGAATACCTACAGCCTGCGCGCCGATGGTGGCATTCAACACAAGCTGATCTTCGGGGTCGAGCGGCGCTTCTAGAATCGAAAAACCAGTCGAAAAACCAGGGTCAGGTCTTGCCTTTTGCCTCAACCTCGTCATTCTTGAAAGAGAACGCCGATTGAGGGGGGAGGCAAAAGGCAAGATCCCGATCTTGCGATCTTGTGTTGGCTGTCAATCGGTGGGGTCGAGGTCGCCGTCGACGTAGTACCACCGCCCCTTTTCCCGCACGAAACGGCTGGTTTCGTGCAGGCGGTGCGCGCGCCCGGCGGACTTGCTACGCGCGACGAACTCCACCTCGGCCGTGTCTTCTCCCGTCACGGTATGCCGCTTCACCTGCAGGCCGAGCCAATGCAATCCGGCTTCGAACGTCAGTGCATGCGCCGGACGGGTGCTGGGATGCCAGCTGTCCAGGAGATAATCCGAAAGCTGCAGTGCAAAGGCCGAGTAGCGACTGCGCATGAGGGCTTCTGCGGTCGGAGCCTGCAGGTGCCGCGGACCCCGGTGCCAGTGTCCGCAGCAGTCCCCATAGAGAAGACCGCTTCCGCAGGGGCAACTGCCTTCGGCGGAGGAAGTAGGTCCTGCTTTCATGAACGGCTCCGGATCATCGCCCGGCAAGAGTGCCGCCAAGTCGGAGACGTTTGCAAGCGCCCGGAGCGTGACGGGCGGCGGAGAGTCCCCTATAGTCCGGTCCCGGCGCGCCGCGCCGTGCCTCGAAACGCCGATTCAGAAGCCATGCGCTGGTCCATTCCCGAAGACGAAATCGAGTTCACCGCCGCGCGTTCCCAGGGACCTGGCGGACAGAACGTGAACAAGGTATCGACCGCAATCCAACTGCGATTCGATGTGCGGTCTTCGTCCTTGCCCGAGCGAATCAAGGAACGCCTGCTCGCGCTGTCGGATCAGCGGATCACCAAGGACGGCGTGATCGTCATCAAGGCGCAGACCGAACGCAGCCAGGAACGCAATCGCGCCAATGCCCTGGAGCGCCTGCAGGCAATGGTCGAAAATGCAGCCCATGGCCCGGCGGTGCGACATGCAACCAAGCCCACGCGGGGTTCGCAAGTCAGACGATTGCAGGCGAAGTCGGTTCGTGCGCAGGTCAAGGCAAACCGGGCGAAGGTGGTGGAGTAAGAGCCGTACGCTCGGTCCGGACTGTATCTGCATGTGCGAACCAAGGTGGGCCTTGGACGCAAGCTTCATTGTTCCTTCGCGCCAGTGCTTCTCTGGCGATGGCTCTGCCCGTCCGGATCCGGCGGTCCGTGATCTCCCCTGGTATCGCTTGACGGTAATGTCGCCGGATGGGATTTGCATCCAGATACTGTCGAGGAATCTGACGCGGGATTCGCATTTCCTTGCTTCGCAGGGATGCCTCCGCATCTCTTGATTGTGCCCATACTCCCGACGGATCGTACGATTGCGGCCTAGGTGTGACCAGTCAAGACGTTGTTTGTGGGTTGGGTGAGGATAGGGAATCTGGACATGGGGGTCGCTCCGTTGATACCGGCGTGTGGCCGGTGCCAGTTGTAGTGGTGCTGCCAGCTGCTCAGTGCATCGGTGCGCTGTGCGGAGTTCTGGTAAGTCCAGGCGTAGGCCCACTCGCGTAAGGCCGACTGGATGAAACGTTCGGCCTTGCCGTTGGTCTGGGGGCGATAGGCTCGCGTGAACTTGTGCCGGATGCCCAATCGCTGGCAGGCCTGGGCAAAGGCCTCGGAACGGAAGGCTGACCCGTTGTCGGTCAGCAGGCGCTTGATGGGCACTCCCAGACACGCGTAGTGGGCCACCGCCTCGTCCAGGAATCGCACTGCGCTGGCGATTTTCTCGTCCTCGTGCATGGCGGTGAAGGCGACCCGGGCGTGGTCATCGATGGCCACAAACAACACCTCCCACCCCGCCCCATCGACCGAATCGCGCTGATTGCCCGTGACCCGATGGCCGGGGCGCAAGATGCGCCCGAGCTTCTTGGTGTCGATATGGAGCAACTCGCCAGGGGCCGAGTGCTCGTAGCGCTGCACGGGCTCGATGGGCTCCAGTTGCTCCAGCCGGGACAGACCGGCACGCGCCAGCACCCGGGCCACCGTGGACTCCGACACCCCGACGCTGCGGGCGATACGGCTTTGCACCAGACGGCGCCGGCGCAACTCGATGATCAGCAGCGCCTTGGCAGCATCGATGGCTCTCGGGCTGCGCCGAGGGCGCGAGGAGGCGTCGGCCAACCCCGCCTCGCCTGCCGCCAGATAGCGCCCGAACCACTTGCGCGCTGTCGGTGCAGTGACCCCATGGAGCGCGGCTGCCTCGGGGGCGGTCAATCCAGGGTCGATCATCTGTCGAACCATTTCGAGTCGACGCACGTAGGTCAATCGGGCACGCTTATGGGTGTTCATTCGGCTGAGCTCCTGGAAGGCCGGGTGTTTGGCGACTTCCAGTCTCCCAGACTTAGTCCGAATGAACACCAGATACAACGTATTGAGCCTTCACAACTAGGCGCATCGAACTGCGTTGCGGCGCGATCGATGTCGAAAACACATCGCCGTGCCGAAACTTTTCAGAGGTGAATGGACGGGTTCCTCGTGCGGAGGAGCTTCGCGAGCCGACGTTCGAGCATTCGCGACGTGAGAACCGGTGGCGCCTTGTTCGCAACCCGGTTCAGCCTGCAGTCCAGCGACCGGATGCACGTTCTCCGGGCCAATGGTCCGTCCATTGCATGGTGATCCGGCGCATTCGACTATGCGCTGGCGTCGTATCTGCCGAGCACGCTCACCAACACGACCACATTTGGGGGGGACGTATTCGCGGTCTGGTCACTGAGTGCCCCCGTGCCGGAACCGGTGCAGAGAGCGCTGCTGCTGGGCGGTCTCGTTGTGTTGGCTTGTGGTCTCAAGCGCCGGCGCTCGAATCGCTCGAATGCAAGATAGCGTTCGGCTCGATTCAATCGAAGAGGCCGGGATCGCCCGGCCCTTTGATTTTTTGTGGCGTGGGCGATGAGAACGTGGGATGGCCCGCCAGGGTTAGACCATGAGCGCCACCCTGGGTGCGGGCTCCTGGGCGACTGCGGGTCGCCGGGGTCCGTATCCGATCGCCAACGCAGGCGACGGGTCGATGCCGCTCGAGCCGGCTTGGAAGCGTAGGGGCCGCTGAGGTGCACTTCGATGGAGTTGGAGCCGAGGAGTTCTTCAACTCTGGTTCGGCAGTCAATGCGGAAGCGATCACGGACCGCAGTTCATGGGAAACGACGTTTCGTCAGCGATATCCCCGAGGATGGAAGACGTCCCTACGCTGGATGACGATCCGTGCCCAATATCGGGATCTTCTCTGAGAGGTGTCGCCTCGCTTTCGCGATCGAGGTTGCTTTGGCGGAGGCACAGATCATCTGCACGAAGCACTGCAAAGCAATGGGTGAAAGCCACGAACTCTCGTGCGGGGCGATGATTTCCCGAAGAAGTCCTCTTGCCAACGGTAGTGGCCGCAACATGCTCTTGCCCGCGCGCAGCGCGCAGTAGCCAAGAAGCTGCAAATGGAATCGGCGCCAATAGGACCTTGCATCCTGGCCCTCATCGTAGTGTTCATACTCGATGTGAGACCAGCGAGGATAAGCGGCCGAGATCGTCTCCGTATGGAACGTATGGTCGATGACGTGTTCTGCCGGAAGGGCGAGGAGGAATGGCACAAGATCGTCATCGAGGAATGGTGCGACAGGTTGGGCGATTCCCTCGAACATCGAGAAGGTATAGAGGGCGATCTCGCGGCGTGTCCGGTTCCAGAAATAGAAGGATGTGAGGGGGTTGTGGCAGTCAGCATGGGACGCCAGTTCTCGTATGATCCTCTCCCGCGCCACGCCGACGCCTACCCTGTGCCGGAGGTCCTCTTTGATCAGGTGGGTGATCATCGATTCGGATTTGTTCCATCGCTCCAGCAGATCCGTGGCCACGCCGACAAGATCGCCGTTCGTGTACTTTTTCAGGGTTTTCTCCACCAGAAAGAGACCGGCCGACAGGACGTCTCCGCCGATGCCGTCCCAGACTTCCGTTGCGCTGCCTCGGATGGCATTCACCAGAGGAAGTGCCCAAGTGTGCTCATCCGAACAGTAGCTGGTGAGAATGTTCTTCGCGATGTCATTCTGAAGCCGCCAGCGCGGTTGAGCGATCTCGACGTGTCGCAGTCCCAATGCCGCACACACGCATAGGGCGACCTCCAGATCGGAGTTGTTCTTCGGCGGAAAATGCTTCGCAGTGATGCAGTAGTCGGGCGCTGTCCCCTGCGCGCACAACTCCAGAACGACATGGCGAGAGTCCCGGCCACCCGAGAGCGGAACCACCTTGGTTCTGGAAGACTGGCGATTGCGAACGGCCGCTCGAAACAGCTTTGCGTATTCGCGCATCGCCTCTTCGCGTGTGACGTCGAGTCGAGCGGGTTTCGGGCGTTCTCCCGGCAGGGCCACGCCAGTGTCAGGCGTCCACCGCAGCCGACCCGCCCCGGAAAGGGCTTTGACTTCCTTGAAAGGCGTGTCGGAGTCGAGGAAAAAGCCCAGTCGCGTGAATACCGCAATTGCGGTCTCGTCGATCGTCGCGGAACCGAGCATCGCCAGAATTTCGTCGATACGCGTGGAGACCAGAATGCTCTTGCTTTGCTCGGCGTAGAAAACTGGCGCGAAGCCCCAGGGAACGCTCTCGATCTCGAGGGCTTTTCCATCCCAGGACCAACGCAGGTAATAGTGGAATGCCGCGTCTCCCTCCTGCGTGCCCGGCGGGCGCGAATCGTAGGAGACGGCACCGGATGCCAGGACAGTCGAATCCTTACCCGCGTCAAGTCTTAGCCACGTCACTTGCGTTCCCCCCCCGGAATACGCGTGCTGCGCGCTTGTCATGCGTCACCCGTTCAGAGCGCCGAAGGCGAGTTCGCGCGAGAGGGGGCGGCACATAGATGTGGGGTGCCTGCTCCCGTGCCCTGCCGGGTGAAAATATCTAGTTGTTCGTGAAGAACGGGCACGGTGCATTCGATTCGTGCCAACCGAAGGTTCTTCCGCCTGAAGTATGTCAGAGAGCGGGTTTGGTTGAATGTGAGAAATTCACGTCCCGCCGTACGAACCAGTGCTTCAGGCCCACTTCATTCGATTGCCGGGGCGCGTTGACCGGCCTGCCAATGATTGGTCGGGATGCACTGCGTGTTCGGCGAACTGCATTTTCGGTGGACTGCATGGCGGCACGACGAGATCGTGGCGTCCCGATCGCTGAGTCCGTCAATTCGTGCGGTGCAGCAGCCAGCGATGATGCCTCGCCTTGCCGTGAAGGGAGTTGCGCTGCAACCCAGGATCACCGCGCGAAGATTCCACTGATTCCGCGACACAAGAGCCGGTGGATGTTCTTGTCCCGCCGTGGAACGGTCGCTATGCCGCATGCGTTCCGTGCCACTGGCGAATCGCAGGAATGTCGTCTCTCCGATCCGGATCCAGGTCAGCGAACCTTCCCGGAGATATGCGGATCGCCGCGAGGAACGCGGAGATCTGTCCGTTTCAGCTGCCTCTTCGTTGGCGTCCAAGTATCCGGGATCTCAATTGCTTGGATGGAACGCCAGCGTGATGTTTTGCTCCCGTGGCGCTAGGATAAGCGGCGTCGTTCCCACGTCGAGGCGAGACTTTGCATCCGATCTGTTCTTGGCTCCCCTTCATTCTCCTCGTTCCGACCGCAGCGCTGGCGCAGTCACTGAAGGATTTCGTCCCCCTCAAGGAAACGCACTGTTCTGTGACCTCTCCGCCGGAAGCAGCCGGAGTGTCGGTCACCCCCGGCGGATTTCTCATGGTGTTTCCGCGCAATGCCGCGCTGCGCAAGGACTACACAGGCTGCAAGATTCTGTGGGTGGTGGACGGGGAACGTCCCTTGCGCATGGCGACTCTCCACTTCGAGAGGGGTGCGCTCCGGACTGCGGTCGCTCACGACATGCGCAGCCCCGCCGCTGCCCTCGACGCGGTGTGCTCGTTTCCTGCAGGAAAATCGCTGATGCCGAAGTCAGGCAGGAAGATCTCCGATGCGGGCTGCACCGGATTCACGGGAGAGGAACTCTACGGTCTGTTCACTCCCACCTGGCCGCGCGTGTGCATGAAGGCGCCCGAAGATCCAAGCTGCGCCAAGGACCCGGAGTAGTGGTGGTTCGTCAGCGTGTCTTCGGGATGCCCGCGAAGAGCCACCGGCCATCCGCCGCGGTGCGGAACTCGAACACCGTGCCTTCGCAGTCCAATCGTCCAACGCCTTCTCCGGCGCGGACGGGGACTCCACGGGCAAGGCAGGACTGCAGCGCTGGCATGCGCAACGCGGCCCACAACATGGGCGCTTCGTCTCGCTCGAGGGTGTGCGCACCGAAAGCGAAGGGAAACCGTGTGATCTCCACCAGGCCCGTCGGATTGTCCGAATTCAGTGCCGCTCCGAGCCTGGCCACGATCGCCACGAGCGGATCGGCCGGGTGCCCGCGTGCGTCTGCGAAATTCCCCATACGCAGGCGGACGATGCGCCGTTCGCCTTGCGTCGCCTCGTCGACGAACCACGTCACCTCTAGGGGCGTGCGGCTTCGGAAACTCCAGAGGCGGATCCTGCACATTGGAAAACGTGGCCGGCGAATAGCTGTCGCCGACGTTCCACTTGAAGCGAACGCCGGCCACATCGAAACCTTCGCTGACGGTCTTGCGATAAGAGAGGGATTTCTGGCTCCAGTCCCGCGTGCGGCTTTCGATATGCCAGGACTCCTCGACAAGGCCAGTGGTGACCCGCAGGGCTTCCGGCGCAAGGGCGTGTATGCGCCACTGATCCCATAGCCGGATTCCGTTGATCAGCGAAAAGAGAGCGATCGACACGACCGGCAACCACCACGGGGAACGCTTGCCGCGGACCAGGCGCTCGAAGCCCCACCACCCCAGCGGCAGAAGCACCAGCAGGCTCTCCGGTGTGATGCCGTAGGGTTGGGCGAGGCCGTCGAAAACGAGTTGCATGGAGAGGGTGCAGGGAAGGAACGGGAACGGCATTGTCACCCGGCTCGCATACGGGTCGATACATCCGTAGTCGTGGCAGGTCCCGCCTTGTCCGTCTTGCCCCCGAAACGGCCGCCGAGAGTCTTCTCGCGGGCTGTTCGGAAAGGCGTCTACGCCAGGACCTGCACGGCCGAGCCACCCGGCTCAAGGCGAGTACGCTATGTCGATGCCGGAGGGTCGTGCGCTACGGCATGCGGATGCGCCACCCACGTGTCGATCCGGAGCGTTTTCGTTCGACTACATCGCATGGAGGCGCCTGGCTTTCCCGATCAAGGTACCAGCCAAGATGCCCCGACACCCCCCTGAATCATCGACGACAGGAGTTCATCACCATGGAAAATCCTTCCGGCACCGTCCATCTTCACCGCGTCCTCCGGGCCCCCGCCGAGCGCATCTACCGTGCATTCCTGGAACCTGCAGCGATCGCCAAGTGGTTGCCCCCCCATGGCTTCACCTGCACCGTTCACGAAATCGATGGCCGCGTCGGTGGAGGTTTCCGGATGTCGTTCACCAATTTCGGCACCGGGGGCTCCCATTCCTTCGGCGGCAAATACCTCGAGCTCGAGCCGAGTCAGCGCATCCGTTACACGGATCGGTTCGACGATCCGGGCCTGCCAGGCGAGATGGTCACGACCGTTTCGTTGCGGCCGGTTTCGTGCGGCACGGATGTGGACATCGTGCAGGAGGGCATCCCGAGCGTCATTCCCCCGGAGATGTGCTACCTCGGGTGGCAGGAATCGCTCGCGATGCTGGCACATCTTGTCGAGCCGGAGATTCCGGACGGCGCGTAGATCTGACAGTGATGAACGCGCGGCCAGGCGCCGGGCCGCATCCATTCGCATGTCCGCGACCGGCCACTGGGGGTCGACGAAAACGCAACGCAGTTGCGCTAACGGTCCCTCGTCTTTACTCTTTGTCGAGAGGAGAGAGCGCAGCGGTCCGAGGCGCTTCGTGAATTTACATATACAAGCTGCAAGCGTCCCGTACCGCATTCCTGCGAGGAGATCGGTATGCGGTTGCGTAAATGTTTCATGGTGGTCCTGCTTGCGTCTGCGTCTGTGTCCGCTCAAGCCGAGTTGCGGCGTGAAGAAGGCATCGGCTTCTACATCGGGTTGGACACGCGCCTGGTCAACGTGGGCGGCACGTACAACGGCCTGGACAATCCGAATGGCAACAGGATCACCCTGCTGCTGGAGCACGTCGATCACTATCACGGTATCGGAGCGTATTCGCTGACCGGTCCCGCAAGCCTGCCCACGGTGGTCGATACGAACGCGAACAACCAGATTCCGGAGGTCTCTTCGGGCGAGGAACCGCTGCCGCTGTCGTCCGGTTCCGGGCTCTATGCGGAGACGCTCCGCAGCGCGGTGGGCGATTCGGAATACTCCTACCTCGGTATGGCGTCGACGGCGTCCCTGGACAGCTTTCCCGTCGCATCCCCCGAGTATGTCCTCTACAACAGCAGCGCCGGCCGCTGGGCAGGATCGCTTGCTGGCGTGGAAGTGGGTCTGCAACTCGTCTCGCTCACACCGGGCCTGAACGTCGGCACCGATACGGACACGAACATCTTCGACGGCAGCGACGTCTACTCCCTGGGAGACGGCGCAGGGATCGAGTTCAAGCCCGTGTTCTGGGTGGCGTCGGACGCACCCGGCGGGACATATACCGCAGGGTTCCGCCTGATCAACCTGACGGATAGTTCCGACGTCATGGACTCGGGTCGCTTCTATATCAACTTCGCCCCGGTCCCCGAACCGGAAACCTATGCGCTGTTCGGTCTCGGACTGCTGCTTCTGGGAGCAGTGCGCCGCAGATCGTCCTGAACGGCATCTGCCACAAACGGCTCACGAACTGCGAAGGGTGTAGCGGCCCTTGCCGGTGGGAACTGGCGTTCATGCGCCACAAATTCCCGCTGTCCATGGCTTCGGACGAAGTGAGGTCGTGCGGCTCGTTCCATGCCGCACGGCCTTTTTTCGCCGTTTGCCGCGAGCGCTGGCGAATGCTCAGTATTCGACGGTCTCCCGCCCTTCCTCGACAAACGGTTCGGCGGGCGTCGAGCGTCCGGTATAGGTGCCTTCTCCCCGGATGCCCTGGTAACGTCCGGATCCTCCCAGGTACTTGTAGGTACCCTCCCACTTGACGGCCCACGAGCCGTCCGGTTTCGTGGTCGTCGCGTGCCGCCCCTCGAACGATCCGTAGGTCCTGTCGCCACCGGGGTGGAACTGGATGAACTGGCCCCGGTGGGTTCCGGTTCCGTCCACCTCGTCGGTCAGGGACTGCACCCATTCGTCCGTGGGGTTGAAGCGCGTGTCCGAGAACTTCGAGACATGGCGGGACACCTCCTGAACGATGTTGTGGTTCGGGACATCGCCCACCTCGAACGTACTCCTGGAGACCGTCTGCACCTCGGTCTTCCTGTAGGTCATCGAGTGCTTCTCCGCCGCCTGCGCGACGGTGATGACCGGCAATACGGCGAGGCAGGCGGCAACGATCCGTGCATTCGAGTTCATGGCTGCTCCGTGCGGCTGACGTGGTTCGGACCTGCACACTGTCCCTCAGGAGAGGGTAGGGATTGGATACGAATAGGGAACGAAATGCACCCTGTCAGCCGGCCGGAGCGGCATGGTCGTCTTCCTTGAGCCGGTCCGGGAAGATGTCAGGGTCGATGGCCGCGACCCGCGCGCGCAACTCCTCCACGGTTCCGATCGGCGCTTCTCGTCCCGGGGACGATCGATACCCCTGGATTGCCCTGGCCATCCGCGTCCGCAGAAACCGGCGCCGCGCGATGGCGTATGACGCGTCCTCGCCGGGCATGAAGGGCCCGCGGTACAGGTCGATCGCCCGCTGGAGGCTGCCTTGTGCATCCAGCGCCGCTTCCAGTTCCCAGACATCCACGAAGCAGCGGGCCCCATTCAGGCTCAGCGTGCGTCCGGCCTGGAGAATCGAGTCGTTCCCGCCCAGCAGGCGCCGCAGCCGGTGAAGCGCAGCGGAGTACGACTCGTGCGCCGCATCGCCCTCCAGTTCTGGCCACAGAAGATCGCAGAGGCGGAACTCCGCCACCTGGCGTCCTCCCTCCGCGATGAGCGCGACGAGGAGCGCCAATGTCCGTCGAGGCACCTTCCGTCCGAACGCGAGCGGCTTCCCATCCACCGTCACTTGGAAGCCGCCGAGCGTGACGATGCGGATGGGCCAAGGCCATTGTTCGCATCGACGGGCGGGCGGTGCGATGCCGAATCGGTCGATCAGTCTGCGCACCGTCTCCACCTCGATGTCCTGCTCGAGCGCGAAGGGCAGGAGCGCGTCGAGTGGCGGCAGGAACCACAGAAGCCGCGTGCACTCTCGCGCATCCTGTGCGCGTTCGAGGGCTCGCCGCAATGACGTTCGTGCGCCGGTCATGTCGCCGTCCTTCAGCGAGATCCACGCACGCAACAGCCCGACACCAGCTTCCTGCCGCGCGTAAGCGATCGATTCCGCGGTCAGCACCGGGTCGTCCAAGGTGTCGTTCGCCTCAGATGCCCGGCCAGCCTCCAGCAGGCGCACCGCCAGCCGCGGAAGCCACAACACGCTCGAGATGGAGGATCCATTCTGCTGGTTCAGGGTCACTGCCCTGGATCCGAGCTCGATACTGCGCTCGAGGTTGCCCGCGCGATGCTCCACCACACCGCAAGACCAGAGGAACAGCGCTTCGACGAAGCCAGGCAGGGTGGGCGCATGCGGTTCGAGCGACTTGAGGGTTTCTCGTGCACCTCGCACATCCCCGGCCAGGGCCTGGCACTGGATGCGCCACGTGCCGGCCACGAGACGTCGGTTGCGCAGTGCGTTCTCCGAGATCACTGCGTCGGTGCGGTCGAAGCATTCCAGCGCCTGCCGGAAGCGGCCGAAGGTGTAGTGCGCGTGACCTTCCGCAAGCCAGTAGAGCGACAGCCGGTCCGCCGAAATGTCGTGCCGGCCAAATTGCGATCGGGCCGCAGCCGCGGCCGCGGCATGGGCGGATTCGTCCAGGCAATGCCCCGCGTAGTAGTGGACCATATTGGCCACAGACAGGACGAGATTCGGCTCGTGGGAATCTTCCAGCAGCGCGATCACCCGGCGCACGGCATTGTCGAGGCCGGCTCCCGGCCGGCACAGATGGCTCGACGACACCATCACGGCCGCGTGGATCTGCAAGTCCTCATCCACGGCCAGAGGAGGAAGGCCCGCTCCCGTCAGGGTGACCAAACGTTGCAGCCAGGGCGGGATGCGGTCAAAGGCCTTCACGTCGAAGTGCAGCGCATCGAGCACGCCGGCGACGGCGAGCGCCTCTCCGCGGAGGTCGCTGTCCGCCCGGAATCTCTCGCACGCACCGGAAAGCGATCGCATTGCCGCCGCCGGATCCTGCAACGTCAGGGCCCGGCCGCGCCAGTAGAGAACCCACGGGTCGCTTTCCAGATGCTCGGGCGCAAGACGCTCGCTCCAGTCCCGCAGCATCCGCCACCGGCCCTGTTTCAGGAGCGAGGGAGCGGCCCGGACAAATGCGACCAGAGCGGCGGGCCAGTCCTTGCCCTGTACCAGCAACGGGAACGCCTCTTCGGGTCGGCCCGAGGCAAGGAGGACGCCTCCCGCGTGGGCCGATTCTCTGGCCAGAGATTCGTCGTCGCGGTGACTGCGAAGGCGTTCCTGGAGAAAGGCGCGGAACAGATCGTGGTAGCGGTAGGTCCACGCACCTCCCGGGCTCCGCTCGATGAAGAGCTGGCGTCGATACAGGTCGTCGACGATCCGGCCGGCCTCTGCATTGCCGGAAAGCTGCTCGGCCTCCGCGGCAGTGAAGGAAGGAACCAGGCACGTGGCGAGAAGACAGTGGCGCAACGCGGGTTCCACGCCATCGAGCACTTCCGCAGCGAGGTATCGAAACAGGGGCTCAGGGCCGGGCGACGCCTTTCCCTGAGCGAAGGGTCTTGCCGAGTCCTTGCGATCCAGCCACAGACAGATCGCGGCAACCCAGCCATCAGCCCGCGCGTGCAGGTCTCTCGCGGCGGTGGCGCTGAGCGGATGTCCCCGGCTGGCTGCAACGCTCCGCGTTTCCTCGGCGGACAGCCGGAGGTCGGACCAGTTCACCTTCGCCAGTGCGCCTGCAAGCTCCCACCGGGCGAATTCGGCGGGCGGGGGCGTTCGGCTCGCGACGAGCAACCGATGGCCGTTGGGAATCTCGGCGATGGCCGCCGTCAGAACGCGGTGAACGTCGGAGTCGTCGGCAAGCTCGTGGTAGTCGTCCAGGACCGGCACGACATCGCGCGGAAGGTGGGTGAACAGTGCCCGGAAGTAACGGTGCGCGAAGACCACCGGGTCTGCCTGGAACTCCGGACCGAAGGACGGGAGCTTTCGTCGTGCTCGCGGCGCGGCCCATGCGGTGCTTTCGGTCAGGTGATGGAAGAACGCCGACGGGTCACCATCCATGCGGTCCAGCCGGTACCAGAGCGGTTCCAGGTGCCGGCTCTCGAGATACGACACCAGCGCGGTTGTCTTGCCCGACCCGGGCGGGCCCTCCAGCCAGGTCAATGGCGAACCGGCAGCGGTGTCCAGAACACTGAAAAGACGTTCGCGCGCCACCGTGCGATGAAGCCGAGGGCGCGTGAGCTTGGCGAGTCGGCGGGTCCGGGCCATCGGTGCGCGGAATCCTCGGGAGACCTGCAACGGGATGACGGTGCCAAGAGTAGACCAAAACGGGGCGGCCAAGGACACTGACTCCTCACGGCCGTGGCCACGGGCCGCGACGCCGGGCCCCTGTTTCACCGCACCTTGACTATCATTGCCATGCTTCAGATCCACGAACCCGATCTCACGGAACACGTCTCGATGACCTTCGATCCCCGACACAAGAGCCGTCCCCTCTTCGACGGCCCCGGCCGCGCAGTCGCGCGCGCCATGATGAAAGCCGCCGGCTTCACCGATGCCGACCTCGCCAAGCCGCAGATCGGCGTGGCCCACTGCTGGATCGGCACCATGCCCTGCAACCTCAATCACCGCGATCTTGCGCAGCGTGTCATGGACGGCATCCGTGCCGCGGGTGGCACTCCGCTGGAGATCAACACGGTCGCCATCAACGATGGCATCACCACCGGCACGGAGGGCATGAAGACGTCCCTGGTCAGCCGCGAACTGATCGCCGATTCGGTGGAGATGGTGGCGCGCGGGCACATGCTGGATGCCATCGTCACCATCTCCGGCTGCGACAAGACCATCCCGGCCATGGCGATGGTGCTCGGCCGGCTGGACATTCCCGGTCTCACTCTCTATGGCGGTTCCATCGCCAGCGGCCGTTGCCACAAGCCCAACCGGCTCTTCCACGACCGCAAGCTCACGATCCAGGACGCCTACGAGGCCATCGGCGCATTCAATGCCGGCAAGATCGACGCGGAAGAGTTCAAGGACGTCGAGGACCACTCCTGTCCCGCGGCAGGCGCTTGCGGCGGGCAGTTCACTGCGAACACGATGGCCACGGCCTACGAGATGCTCGGCATCTCGCCGATGGGCTTCAACGACGTGCCCGCGCTGCATCCCTCCAAAGTGGATGTCGCCTACGAAAGCGGCAAGCTGGTGATGGAACTGCTGAACAAGGGCGTGACGCCGCGGTCGCTGGTCACGCGCAGGAGCTTCGAGAATGCGATCACCGGTGTGATGTCGACCGGCGGGTCCACCAACGCCGTGCTGCATCTGCTGGCCACCGCACACGACTTCGGCGTCGAACTTTCCCTCGACGACTTCGACCGTATCTCGCGCAAGACGCCTGTCATTGCCGACATGCGTCCGTGGGGCACCTACACCGCGCCTGAAATGTTCGAAGCCGGCGGAATGCCGGTGGTGGGCAAGCGGCTGGTCGAGGCGGGCCTGCTGAGCTCGGACGAGAAGACCGTGACGGGCCGCACGCTCGGCGAAGAGATCGCACGTGCGCCCGAGCCTGCGGGGCAGGATGTCGTCAAGCCGCTGTCCCGGGCGCTCAAGCCCGAGGGCGGGCTCGCCATCCTGCGCGGCAATCTGGCGCCGGGCGGATGCGTGATCAAGATCTCCGGGCAGAAGAAGGCGGTCCACCGTGGTCCCGCCAAGGTGTTCGACAACGAGGAGGTCGCCTTCCAAGCCATCATGGACGGTCACATCAAGCCGAACGATGTGATGGTGCTTCGCTACGAGGGACCCATCGGCGGCCCTGGCATGCGTGAGATGCAACTGCTCACCGGGGCCATCCAGGGCGCGGGTCTCGGCGAGACCGTGGCGCTGATCACCGACGGCCGGTTCTCCGGGGCCACACGCGGTTTCGTGATCGGCCACATCGTGCCGGAGGCCGCGCAGCGAGGACCCATCGCAGCGGTGCAGGACGGCGATACGATCGTCATCGATGTCGAGAACCGCAAGCTGGATGTGGAACTCAGCGACGCGCAGATCGAGCAGCGCCTGAGTGGATGGAAGGCACCGGCGCCGCGCTACACGACGGGCGTGCTGGCCAAGTATGCGCGACTCGTGTCGGATGCGTCGGTCGGAGCGGTGACGGACCTGCCGCGAAGCTGAGACACCGCAGGACAGGGAGGGCCGACCTGCCGTCGGTCTTCCTCTGGAGCATGTCGTCGTGCCCTGCGCGGGAAGTGCCGGGACAGGGATTTTCACGTTCCTGTCGGTTCCAGAGAGAGCAGCGTCAGCACGACAAACACTTCTCCAGTGCCCCCGGACGCCACCAGCGCGTTTTCGTCGAAATATTTGACAATTCCTCCGGGTCTTTCAGAAAACACCACTTCCGTCAGTGGGTTATATCTCTGGTGTGGCATTTGCTCTCGAGCGCGCTACAAAAATTGCCAGGGAGATTCCGGTGTCCTTCGTTACCATCGTCCGTTCTGCAGCGACTGCGGTCGTGGCCGCCAGTGCCTTGATGGCAGTGTCCGAGCGTTCCATAGCTGCCCCCGTCCTGTACGACTACAGCTTCACGCAAACCTCGGGAGACACCGGAAGCTTCTCGGGGCAGTTCACGGTGGAAAACGGGAACGTCCTGGACGTCACCGCCATCGGCGCGGCCTTCGGGCCGACTGCGGGCATGTACTCCGGTCCGCTCCATAGCAGCGACAACCTTTTCTCTCCCGCATCGCCCTATGTCTCGTCGCTCGGCATCACGTTCTATGTGATGGGCGGACTCAGCATCGTGAACCTTTACTACTTCGGCCAGACCTGGATTGCGCAGGGAGCCGGGTTCGTTGGCTCAGGCGTTCTTTCCGCCAGCCGCTATGTAGAACCTGATCCGCAGACTGTTCCCGAACCCGGTGTTCTGGGAATGCTGGGTTTGGCAACGCTGGCGATGGCTGTCGGGCTGAAACGCAGAGAAGCCAACGTCTGACGTTCCGCAGGGCCGGCATTCGCCGGCCCTTTGCTTTCCTGTCTCAGGCGACATCCGTCACGTGTCTCGCCGCGCTGCCGTGTTCCTGACCACGGTCGCATCGGCCATACGCCTGCGTGAGCTGCGCAACCACTTGCAGGACCCGCGCTTCTCCACAATGGCCCGATGAAGTTCTGCTGGCCGTAGTCTCGTGCCCCTCGCGCCGGTGCGCGTGTTCCCTGTTCGTGTGGTTCGTTGATTCACCATGGTGGTCGACCTTCCCCTTTGCCTGGTTCACGTCGATCTCGACGCGGACGACCAGGTTCGACGGCTTGTTGTCGGGCAGATCCGCCTTTCGTGAAGGTTGGGCAGCGGGGTGGGGGGTGACGCCCACGTTGTCCGGTCGTTCGATGGTCTGTGGCGAAGGCCGGGGTGACGCGAGACTGTACGTGGTGCTCGTGTTTCCTCCCTGACTGTTCAGGCGAATCGCGTCGAACAGGGTCTGAAGCGCATCGGCGAGGCGCTGTACACCGCTCGCCATTTCTTCGCGGGTGATGTGCCCGTCGCGGTTGCTGTCGAATCGAGCAAAGAAGTCGTCGACGTCCGCATCCACTGCGTTGCGTTTGGAGTCCGCGATCCGGGCGAAGGCGGATTTCGCTTCGCTCCTGTCGACGAATCCCTGGCCATCTCTGTCCAGCTTGTTGAAAAGTCTTTCGGACAGATTCGACGCGAAACTGGACTGATGCGCGTCCGTCGAAGTCCTGTTGCATACGGCGCTGCTGTTGCTCCCGATGGTGCTGTTCACGGTCTGGCTCCTTTGACATTGCGGTGAACGGCTCGCCGGTCGCTGCACGATCGGCGAGGCCGGCCTTCCTCATTGCAAGCGAACGACCAGCAGTAGGGAGTGGAAGCGGTGCCGGGGCTGCGCTGCCAATCCGTGGAAAATTCACGATATTCCCGTTGCATGCCCGGCCATCTTCCAATGCCATTTCCGTGGTCCTAGGAAAGCCATCGATGCCGCCGGCAACCGTTGCCGGAAGCGACTTTCACATTGCCGGAAGGGACATTTCGACTTTCGCTGCGGCGATCCGCTTGCTGCAGCAGGCCGGCACTCGTGGCATCCCCACTCGACCATGCGAAGGAGTCTTCCGGTGCCGGGCAGAGGAGCCCGCGACGACGTGGACGTTCAGATCGATCCGGCGAATCCGCTGATGCGATGCCGAAAGGGCCGGAAGGCCGTAGTGAACAATGTTCAAAAAGAAAGCGTGAAACACGGTGCGTGTTTCGATGTTGCGCCGCACTCTGAAGCGGTGGGCCAGCTCTGCACAGAAGGACCGTATTGGAACCTCCCGGTTCGCCCCGCATTCGAGGTCTTCGGATGTTGCGTTGCAGACAAAGCCGCCGCCGATTTTGAGGTTTACGTCGTGTAAGGCCCCGGTAAGATCCAATGACCGTGCAGCGAATCGAGCGTTGCGCGGCGCCGGATCCTGCGTCCGGTCTGTCAGAAGAAGGGGGCGTTTCGCGTTCCTTTCTGCCTGGCGCATCGGTGGGACCCACGAGAGGCCGCGCCGACAAAACGACAGATCTCGCCCCGCACGAACGGGTGACGAGAATCAGGAGAGGGAGGATTCAAGCGTGCTCGCAAGAAAGGATGTGACGATCATCGATCAGGCGGTTCCCAAGAATGTGCAGGAGGCGATCAAGAGCATTGCGCTCGGCGAGAAGGTGAGCTGGTACAGGCAGAGCCGGGCGACTTACAAGGAAAACGATGCGCGCATCTTTCCGGTGACGCCGGATGCCATCGACGTGCAGCAGTTCACGCACGCGATCTACGAACTGACGCAGCCGGTTTCCCAGTTGTTCTCCTCGATGCTCCCGGTCATCACGGCCATCCCGCACACCATCAAGCAGCTCATCCGCATCAAGATGAATCTCGGTGTCTATGCCAAGCTGGACAACGAGAATTCGTACGGAATGCCGCACGTGGATTTCACCGAGATCAGCGAGCCCCTCGTCACGGCGATCTACTACGTCAATGACAGCAGCGGGGATACCGTCATCTTCAACCAGCGCTTCGGCGAGAAGGGGCCCCTGACCGAGAAGACGCGGGTGAGTCCCAAGCAGGGCCGCCTGGTGGTCTTCGACGGCTCGCTGCTGCACTCGGGCAATACGCCGCGGGACAATACGCCCAGGGTCAACGTGAACATCAACGCGTTCGTGTACGACGGTGGAAAGGTGAGCTGATCGCGGGGGAGAGCGCCTTCTCCCGCTGGACCGGGCGTCAGTTGCAGGGGCGGAGTGGGGCGGCAAGGTCAGCTGGAACCTGTGTGCTGCGGTACTCGGAGAACCGGACATTCGCGTCATCCGTCCGTCCGGCCTCCGTCGCGACCGCGGGCATCGATCCGGACGTTCCCTAGACCCAGAGCCGGTACACCCAGAACGATTCGTCCTCCACGAATCGCTGCGCGAATTCGCTGGGTGGAAAGCCGGTGATCCGGCGGACTGCACGCGAGAGGTGCGCCTGGTCCGCGAAACCTTCGTCTTGGGCGATTTCTGCCCAGTCGAGGCGAAGACCTGCCTCGAAACGATCGCGGGCCGCGAAGAACACGCCATCCGTTCTCACGAGCGACTGCCAGTCGCGCAGGGAACGTCCGCTGAAGGCCTTGATGCGGCGCTCCGCCTGACGTGCGCTGAGGCCGCGCTGCCAATCCCGGCTCTGAAGGGCAAGGCGCTGAACCCAGTGCCGGCCGAGTTCCCGTAACGTGGGCTGGGCGGACGTGCGGCCTTCGATCGTCCGCCAGCGAGCGCCGACGTGTTCCGCAATCGCGGCGAGCACGGCGGTGTCGTCGGTCGCCGATTCGAGCGCGTCGAGAAACGATCGCCAGTGGGCCCCCAGTGCATCGCGCGCCGGAACGAAACGATCGTGCACTGCCGCGGGATCCAGCTCGAACAACGTACGGGCAACGTCCGGAGTGAAACAGATCATGCCGCCGTATCCGTTCGTGGGAGACCACGTCACGGTCGGCGTGGATCGGCTGCCGGTGATGACGAGAGAGGTTCCGAAGGGACGCCAGCGCCAGCCGCCGCCCTCTGTCTCCACGGTTCCCACCGACTGGCTTGAGAACCAGGAAAGGCTCATCACCGGCGACGCGGGGAAGTGTGTGAGCCTCTGTTCGTCGCTCAGCTGACATTCCCTGGCGTCACGGCTGAGGATGACGGCGATGGCTCCCTGCAGCCCCGGCGGAGCGGGGTAGAGGCGCGCAGTCGGCCGCCTCCCGACGATCGCCGCCCTGGGGGCACGAACGAGGGGGTGCGGGCAGTCATTCCGGGAGGCAGAGAGTGCAGATTCATCCATCGGCGGAAAGTATAGACACGGCCCTGTCGTCGAGGCGACGGCCCGGCGGCCGATGTCGTTCCTGTTCAAGACAGGCTGGCTCGCCAGGAGGAAACTTCCCGCCATGAACGCCGTGCCTCCATTGCCTCACGAACCGTCCGAAGTGCCGGACCCGCACGTGGCCTCGTCCCATGCCTGGCCACCCGGACCGCCGTCCGGCATCACCGGGTGGAGTCTCATCGTCGAGATGTCCCGAGATCTGCCGGGAGTTCTGGCCAGATGGAAGCAGGCTTACGGCGATGTGGTGCACCTGCGGTTCTGGCCCGAGCACGAGATCGTCCTGAGCGATCCCCAATTGGCGCGGGAATTCCTCGTGAAGCATCGCGACGCGCACATTCGGTGGGAGCGCAGCACGCGCGTATTCCGGCACCTGCTGGGAAACAGCGTGTTCGTGGCAGAAGGCAGTCCATGGAAGTTGAAGCGCGATGCGCTCCACCCGAGCTTCTCCGCCAAGGCTGTTGAGGCCTTCGTCCGGACCATCGCGGCCACCACCGGGGCGACACTGGCCCGCTGGATGGACGAAGGAGCACTCGACGCTTCGGCTGTCAGGAACTGGCCCGTCGAAAGCGCCCTCACGTCCCTCACGATGGACGTGATCATGCGTCTGCTTTTCAGCAGCGCAGTGGGTGGCGATGCTCGGACCGCGGAGCGGGCGGTCCACACGTGTCTCGAGGCCGCCAACGCCGAGTTCTACTGGCCCGCCAGCTGGCCGGACTGGATGCCGTGGAAGTGGAAGAAGCGCCGTGCGGCTGCGATGCTGAACGCTTTGATCCGCCGTCACATCGCGGAACGTCTGGTGCAAGCCGAGGACTCGTGGCCCGAGGATCTGCTGACACGGCTGCTGCATTTGCACAGGAACGACCCCGAAGCATGGCCGCTGTCCGCCGTGCACAGCGAATGCCTGACGATATTCGTGGCGGGCCACGAGACCACGGCCGCGACATTGACCTGGTGGGCGTGGTGCATGGCGGCCAATCCAGCGGTGCAGAAGGCCGCGCGCGACGAAGTTGAGACCGTGCTGCAGGACAGGGCGCCCGAGCCGTCCGACCTGGGCTCGCTCCGCTATGTCCGGCAGACGGTGGAGGAAACGCTGAGACTCTACCCCGCCGCCCCCGTGCTGATCACGCGCCGCCTGGTGCGACCTATCCAGTTGGGTCCCTGGCACCTCCCCGCGAAGACGATGGTGGTGCTGCCCGTGCAGCTCATGCACCATGATCCGCGCTGGTTTCCGGAACCGCACTCGTTCCGTCCCGAACGATTCGGCCCCGAAGCGCCGGAGATACCCCGCGGCGCCTGGATGCCTTTCGGTGCCGGGCCGCGCGTATGTCTGGGGCAGCATCTGGCGATGACAGAAATGCTGGTCATCACCACGCAACTACTTCAGAGATTCGAGTTCTCGGTGCCTGCTGGCACCTTGCCACCCGATCCGGTTCTCGCGATCTCGCTGCGCCCGCGACACCCTCTGAAAATCGGGGTCAGATCTTGCCTTTTGCCCCCTGGCGTACTTGCAACGGACAGCGCCCACCAGCACTTCTCTCAAGCACGATGAAACGAACCTCGCCGCGCAGGGGTTGGTTGCGGATGTGCGTGTGAGGAACGCTGCCGCTTCTTTCTGCCTGCAGCCAATCCGACGAGTGTCAAGCCACCAAGCACCAACGCGTATGTTTCCGGTTCGGGCACTGGTGCGATCCGCAGTACTTTGCCTTGGCTCCCTGAGTTGCCGACGCTCGACACGTACAGAGCCCCATCCGGTCCAACGGCGAGTCCGGTGGGGTTCACCAATCCGTCGCTGAAGATGGTTTCCCGCTGGCCGTTCGGGTCGATGCGGATGAGCGCGCCAGAATCTCCCGGCACGAACAGGCCATTGGAGTCGTACTCGAGGACGAACAGACTGCCGTCGCCGCCGAAGGCCAGCGCGCTGATGTGCGTGAAGCCGGTGGCCGCCACCGTGGTCGTGCCGTCCGGCTGCACGGCGAAGATCTGTGCGGAGCCTGGCACGAAGGGAAAGCCGGTGAGCTGGCCCACGTAGAAGTTTCCGTCCGGGCCGACCGCCAGACCAGTGGGGACGGCATCGGAAGGGAAACCTCCCCCGGTGTCGCGCCCCGGGAAAGTCGTGATCGTGGAAACAGTCCCATCGGGAGCAACGTTCAACAGTGCGTTGGCACCGGCATCCGTGACGAGAAGACCGCCGGCGTGCGCAACGGTTCGCCATGGATTGCTGTCGACCGGACCGCCGGCCGGATTGTTGAGCGCTTCGTGATTCGCCACGTCGTAGGTGCCGCCAGAGAACCGGATGGTCCCCAGCCCGATTCCGTTCGGTGCGAGGTCGGTGCTCCTCACCGCAGGGTCGACCCCGGCGCCGATGGTGACGTGGAGATTGCCGTTCGCATCGAAGGTGACGTCGTTCGGGCCGGATGTCTCTCCCGTCTCCGTGGAGTACAGGGACGGCAGTCCGATTGTCACGCGGGTCTGAACTCCTCCGCTGACGCGGGTGACCGATCCCGACTCCGTGTAGACATTCTCGATCCCGCGGATGGGCGTCGACGGGCCAGGACCTCCGGGGATGCCCGCCTCCGCGATGTACAGCGCGCCATCGCTGGAGAATGCCAGTCCGCGCGGATTGTGAAGCTCGGATGCGAAGACCGAAGCGATGTATTCGGCAGCCTGGAGCGTGCCGCTGACCAGAACGGTGGACAAAGCCAGGGCCGAACTGATCAGAACAAGGTTCCTGTGGCGCGTATCGACGCAAGAGCGGAAGCGTGTGGCGGACGTGGTGAGCATGGGAATCCTCGCAAGTTTGACATTGGCGGACGACGGGGCCACGAGACGAGGCGCGATCGAGCCCGACACGAGATCTCCGCGCAGGATACGCCCGCCGTGCGACATCGGACGCTGGGGGCTGTTCACGGGCGGAGCGCAATCCACCGGGCACGACCGGCACAAGCGGGTCGTGGGCGGCAATCCGCATTCCGCCTCGTCCGGGGCTTGAGCTCGCGAGTGGTACCACGCTCCTGCCGAACCTCTCCTTGAGGACATTCCCGTTCGGCCTCCCCCTAGGATCGTTCCAACACACCTTCCGTCCGAATCCGATACAGTCCGGGCCCTGATCGCGGTATATCCCACCCCATCGTCTTCCGCTCAATGCTCGTCCTGAAGCTGCTGCTCGTCCCTGCCTTTCTGCTGTCCGTTTCCCTGGTGGAACGCCGCTTCGGGCCTGCCATCGGCGGATGGATCGCCGGCATGCCGATGGTTACCGGGCCCATCCTGTTTGTTCTTGCCCTGGAGCGGGGACCTGAATTCACTGCGGCCGCCGCGGCCGCTTCCACGTCTGCCGTATGCGCGGCGATACTGTTCGGGGCCGCCTACGCGTGGTCCAGCCGCCACCTGAACTGGCCGAACGCGCTGACCATCGGACTGTCGGTGTGGACCCTTGTCGTCTGGCTGCTCTCGCTCCTTCCCTCTCCGCAGTTGGGGTGGGTGGCGGCCGCGCTGACGCTCGGCGTGGGACCTAGGCTGTTCCCGGACAGCCGGCCACCTCTCGGCATCCGGCCCCTGGGAATCGGAAATCTCGTGGCGCGAATGGTCGGGGGCGCGATGCTGACGTGGGTCGTGGCGTGGGGTGCGGGGCATCTTGGCAGCGGCTGGACAGGCCTGATCGCTGTCTTCCCTCTCATCAGCACGGTGCTGGCAGTTTCTACCCATATGCGAGATGGCCCGGAGTACTCCGGCCTGTTGCTGCGGGGGATGGCCACGGGAATGTATGCGTTGGCGTCATTCTGCCTGGCCCTGACAGTCTTTCTGGATCGTGCGCCCATCGCCTTGGCCTTCGTCGCCGCCATCGCCGCTGGAGTCGGTACGCAACTGCTCACACGGCGTCTATTGCTGATGCCCAAGGCACGGTCCGACAGTACGCGGCGTGGTGCAGTGGACTGACATCCGGGCATTGCCCGACAAATCCCCCGGCAAGAGGCTGAACAGATGCGATGGCTCGGTTGCTCCTTCGCCGGTCAAGATGGATAGGGGAGGCAAAAGGCAAGACCTGACCCCGACGTCGCGACTTCGCTCCCACGCTCAGTGCGACCCCATGTCGCATGGAGTTGCATGGGGCGTGCGCATAGACTCGACGGCTGCGTTCTGGCCAGAGCGAGCATCGATACCTGCATGGTTGACATCGCGATTCCAAGATTTCGCCAGTCGGACGCAAACCTTCTCACAGACTGCCCAGGGAGACTTGTCATGAGACCGCTGCATCGGTTCGTCCGGACCGCGCTGTTCGCCGCCGTGCTGGCCACTTCCACCCACGCCATCGCGCACGAGACGACCGTGGTCGTCAACGGCACCATATTCGCCAACGCCGCCGGCACCAGCGTCGACTGGTGGGAAATCGAGATGGAACAGGCAGGGACCCTCACCGTCGATGTCCTCGCGTACGAGAGCACCGACAACACCCCCGCCAACGGCCAGGATCTCAATGGCGATGGCGAGATCACCTTTCTCGATCCTGACACGAGTCTCTATCGGATCGACGGCGTGCTGGATGCCGGTGATTATCTCCTTCGGTGCGACGACGTGGGCAACAGCAACGGCGTGTGCTCCGCGACCCTCGGCAGCGGAGACGGTTCGATTCACACCCGGGATCCGATCTTTTCCGTCGACCTCCTGCCTGGCCGATACTTGTACATCGTTGGCGACTATCGCACGACGATCGACGAAGGGATCGCGCGACTCAACGCTGGCGACTCCATCCGTAACGGTGGCGATCACGGCGACTACCGGATCACGTTCGAGTCCACCGGACACATGAGCGTAGCGGCAGTTCCGGAACCTGCGACGAATGCGCTTCTCGTCGCAGGTGTCCTGCTCCTTGGCAGCGTCGTCGGGCGACGGAAGTCCGCGTCGGCGTAAGAGGTCACTGCCAGCGATCTCCTCCCGCGGCCGATCCGTTCGGCCGTGGTCTCGGGATGTGCCATTCTTCCGGTTCACGGGAGGAGATCGTCATGGACAACTTTAGCGCTTCGCTGCGCGTTTCCAAGCCCGCGGTCACGGGGCAGAACGGCGTGGTCGCCGCGCAACATCGTCGAGCGGCAGAGGTGGGTGCGCGGGTGTTGGCGCAGGGTGGGGACGCGGTCGATGCCGCCATCGCCACGTCCTTCGCGCTGGGGGTGCTGGAACCCTGGATGAGCGGCATCGGCGGCGGCGGTGCCATGGTCCTCTACCGCGCGGCGGAAAAGCGCTACAGCGTCATCGATTTCGGCATGCGCGCCCCGGCTTCCCTCGACGTCGCGGACTATCCGGTAACCGGCGAAGGTGTCGCCTCCGATCTGTTTCCCTGGGCCCGCGTGCGGGACGACCGGAACATCCACGGTCCGTACTCCATCGCCGTACCGGGCGTGGTCGACGGCATGCGCCTGGCGCACGAACGCTACGCCACCCTGCCTTGGGGCGAACTCGTCGCCCCGGCCATCCAGCTTGCCGACGAAGGCCTGCTCGTCGACTGGATGACGACCCAGAACATCGCCTCGGCTGCAGCGGACCTTCAGCGCTATCCCGCTGCGCGGGAGCTGTACCTCGTCAACGGTCTGCCGCCCGTACCCACCTGGTCGGCGCGTGGAGAAGTCCGCCTGCCCCAGAAGACGCTCGCCGATACGCTGCGTCACCTTGCCGGCGCGGGGCCGCGCGACTTCTACGAAGGGCAGCTGGCAGCCCGGATTGTCGGAGAGATCCGGAGCCTCGGCGGCAAGCTTTCGGTCGACGATCTGCGCGGCTACCGCGCCCGGGAATCCGAGCCAAGGATGATCGACTACCGGGGCGCGAGGATCGCGGCGACACCCGAACTCACCGCAGGCCCGACGCTCGCCCACACGCTCAAGCTGCTTGGCAACCGGATGCAACCCGGCGCTGCGCCCGGGCCGGAGACGTACGAGGCTTACGCCAAGGCCCTCCAGGAAGCGTACGAGTTCCGCCTCACCCGCATGGGCGACGTGGATGGCGCACGCGCGCCCGACTGCACCACGCACTTCTGCATCGCGGATCGCCACGGAAACATCGCATCGGTGACGCAGACGCTGCTGTCCATCTTCGGATCCCGGGTGAGCTTGCGCGACACCGGGGTGTTGATGAACAACGGCATCATGTGGTTCGATCCCGAGCCCGGCCGCCCCAACTCCCTGGGTGCGGGAAAGCGCTGTCTCACGAATTACTGTCCGATCATTGCCGAACACGGTATCAGACGCTTCGCGATCGGCGCTTCCGGCGGCCGGCGGATCCTCCCCGCCGTTGCCCAATTGTTGTCGTTCATGGTGGACTTCGGTGATGACCCGGAGACCGCCATGCACCGCCCCCGCATCGATGCCAGCGAAGGCCCTCTGGTCATCGGGGACAGCGCCCTGGAGCCGGCGGTCCACGATGCGCTGGGCGCGAAGTTCGAATACGTCCGTCAGCACCGGATCACCATGCCCATGAAGTTCGCGTGTCCGAGCGTGGTCATGCACACGGGTGACGCATCCACCGGGGTCACGGAGATCGGCGTGGTCTGGGCCGACGCCGTGCGGGCCTGATCCCGCACCTCTGGCATTGTCCCGGGGGCCATCGGCTCCCTTCTCCGTCAGGAACCTACGGCTTCCTGCGGCGCCCGGGCGGGCGGAGAGCCCTTTCGGAGTCGTGCGGAAAGAGCGGCCGGGCCCGCTGCGCACACCCTCAAGCGTGCTCCGTCACCGCCGTTAACTCGCCATGGATACGCCTTTCCTGAAGGGCCCCAAAACCCCGTCCCACTCAGAGCCGAGTCCGACCATGAATTCCTTTTCGCTCCGGAAGGGTGTCTCGCAGTCGCGGGATCCCGCCGTCGCTGCCCGTGAACTGCACGCTGCGCTCGAGCAACCCGGTATCAAGCTGGCGGTGTTCTATTGCGCCCACGATCTGGACCTCGAGAGTCTTTCGGCCGAGCTGCGGCAACGCTTTGGAGACATCAACCTCATCGGTTGCACCACCGCGGGCGAGATCACTCCACAGGGATATCTCGCCGGTACGATCACCGGGTTCAGCCTCGCCGGCGACGAACTGGACGCGGAAACGCAGATCTTTTCGGTCCATCCGTTCGACACCCGCGCTTCGACGAAGAGCGTGGAAGACATCGTCGCCCGGCTTTCCACCAAGGGCGAGACACCCATCGGGCCCCAGAACAGCTTCGCGTTCCTGCTGATCGACGGATTGTCCATGCAGGAGGAGATGGTCGTGAGCTGCCTTCACCAGCAACTGCACGGCATCGACCTGATCGGCGGCTCGGCGGCGGACGACACGCGCTTCGGCTCGACGAGGCTCTATCACGGCGGGCGTTTCCACGACCAGGTGGCCTTGCTCACGCTGGTCCGGACCTCGCTGCCGTTCACCACCTTCCGCACCCAGCACTTCGTGCACTCCAGCAAGCGGATGGTCGTGACGCGTGCGGACCCGGCGCATCGCATCGTGTTCGAGATCAACGGCAAGCCCGCTGCCCGGGAGTTCGCTCGCCTCGTGGGGCTTCAGGTCACCGACCTCAGCCCGCTCATCTTCGCCACGCATCCGGTCGTGGTGCGCATCGGCGGTCAGTACTTCGTGCGGTCCATCGCCAAGGTCAATCCGGATGAGAGCCTCACGTTCTTCTGCGCGATCGACGAGGGAATCGTCCTGACCATCGCAACGGGCGTGGACATGGTGGAGAACCTGCGCGAAGCCTTCGACAACGTGCGTGAGGAGATCGGTCCGCCACAACTGGTCATCGGCTGCGACTGCATCCTCCGCCGGCTCGAATCCGAGCGGGAAGGCATCAAGGACGAGATCGGCAGGATCTTCGTGGACAACAACGTGATCGGATTCGCCACCTACGGCGAGCAATTCAATTCGATGCACGTCAATCAGACCTTCACGGGCATCGCCATAGGGGCGCACGCCTGATCCGTACCGCATGGAAGAGAACGGGCAACTGAAGGCGCGCATCCTCGAACTCGAGGAGGAGAACGCTCAGCTCGTGTCCATCAACGAAGCGTTGATGAATCGAGTGGAGCGGGACATGGACCGGCAGGGAAACTCGTTCTCGCTGTTCCAGGCCGCCATCGCGCTGGAGGAGAAGGTCAACGAACGCACTGCAGCCTTGTCCCAGGCGCTTGGCAAGCTGGAACAGAGCAATCGCGACCTGCTTGCCTCCAACGAGGCCGCCCAGGCGGCAAGCCGGGCGAAATCGGCATTCCTCGCGGCCATGAGCCACGAACTGCGCACGCCGATGAACGGGGTGATCGGGATGACCGAACTCATCCTCGGCAGCAGCCTCGACGAAGAGCAGCGCTCCCGCGCCGAGACGATCCGCCAGTCCGCGCTGTCGCTGCTCCGCATCCTGAACGACATCCTCGATTTTTCCAAGATCGAGGCCGGCAAGATGGATCTCGAGTCGGCGCCGTTCGATCTGCGCGCGATCACGGAGCAGACTCTTCTGCCGCTGCGTCCACAAATGGACGCAAAGCAGTTGAGCTTCAGGCTCGTATGGCCGGACTCCATACCCACTGCCGTCATCGGCGATTCGACCCGCTACGCACAAATCGTCACCAATCTTGTCGGCAATGCGATCAAGTTCACGGCGACAGGTTCGATCCGGCTGAGTGCCACGCTGGAATCGGCGGGAAAGGACGCGTTCACCTGCCGCTTCGAGGTCGAGGATACTGGCGTGGGGATTCCGGACGACGCCATGCCTCGCCTTTTCGCCTCGTTCACACAGGCGGACAGCTCGACGACACGGAAATTCGGAGGTACCGGCCTGGGGCTGGCCATCGTCCGCCGGCTGTGTCAGCTCATGGGGGGCGATTGCGGTGTCACGAGCCGGGTGGGGCGAGGCTCGTGCTTCTGGTTCACGCTCGCATTCCAGCACGACACATCCGAACGGGCGCCCGGGCCTCCCTTTGTCGGAAGGGACGAACTGCCCCTCTCCATTGCATCAGTTCGCGAGCGGTCGCGTGGACCGGCGCATGTTCTCATCGTGGAGGACAACCCGGTGAACCGTCTCGTCGCTCGCGGTCACCTCGAAGCGATGGGGTGCACTTGCGACGTTGCCGAGAACGGCCGGCAAGCTGTCGAGATGCTGTCCCTGGACCATCCGTACGATCTGGTTCTGATGGACTGCCAGATGCCGGAAATGGATGGCATGGAAGCGACACGGCGTATCCGGGCGGCCGAGGCGGTCAAAGGTTTGCGAACGCCGATCGTCGCCCTGACCGCCAACGCCATGGTCGGGGATCGCGAGACCTGCATCGCGGCAGGCATGGATGACTTCCTCAGCAAGCCATTCCGTCGAGACGATCTGACGCGGGTACTGGACATGTGGCGCGGAGCGGGGCGTCCGCTGAGCCGATCGGATGCCGAGGGTACGGTTTCGGCACCTCACTGAATCCGATCTGCTGCGGTGGTTCACCGGTGGATAATCGCCTCCGGATCGACGCTTGCCGGTCTCATCCGGGACAGGAGCGCCAGCCCGCCAGACGACCAGCAGCCATTCCCAGCAAACATGACAAGCCATTCTCGACAGGCCCGATCGGTGGCGGTCACGCTGACAGCGTGCGTCCTGTTCGCATCCGGACATGCCGGTGTTGCCCTTGCGAAGGACACGTTCCCGCAATTTGTCCAGGTGAAATGCGGAACCCGGGACTGCGGGCTGATGGTGATCTCGCGCTACCAGAGGTTCCGCGACGGAGATGTCCTGCCACGCTACGAGCGCAATGGCGCGCGGATCCGGGGCTGGTTCCGCTCGGCGATCGGCCCGGCCGTGGAGTTCCACTACCTCCAGGTACTCACAGAGTTCAAGGCCGACGACTTCCGCTGGCTGAAGGATCCCGGTGTCCCGCTACCCGTTCAGTACGTCGATCCGCCGCCCTTTGGCGCAAGGCAGATGGAATCGAATGCAAAGGGCGAGTTCCAGGAGACGGACCACACGTTCGATGCGCTACCCTGGTTCGATGAAGGGGACTTCCCCGTGTTCGTCGACCAGCCGCGTGCGTTCCTCGCAACGGCCAGGCGCTACGGCAGGGTGTCCATGAAATTCGAAACCTGGCTCATATGCGTGATCGACGCCCATGCCGGTCCCGACGAACACTCGGTGAGTGATGATCGTTACGAAGTGGCCGGCCTGGCAGGGTGGAAGTGGGGATACGACATTGCGCACGAGGACATCGGCCGCATGGGTGAAGACGAGCTCGAGGACTACAGCTATTCGCTCGCGCCGTTCGAGCTCGTCACCACGCCTTCGGAGGAATTCAAGACAGGGTTGGGCGCCACCGTCGGCAGCAAGGTGACCGACCGGTTCAACATTCAATTCGGCGACAGCGAACGCTGCCTCAACCGCGACCGGTAGTCTGTCCATTACTTCGGGGTCAGGTCTTGCCTTTTGCCCCCTAAATCGGCGTTCTCTTTCAAGAATGACGAGGTTGAGGCAAAAGGCAAGACCTGACCCCGACGTTGTAACGTTCGGCGGTCAGTGCACTCGCCGGGCCGCGACGGGCACCATGACCATAAGTCCGGCGAACAGCAGCCACCAGGTTCCGGGTTCAGGGACGGGAAGGGTGTGCGCATGCGCGGGCAGATTGGCCAAGAACAGTGACGCGTATTCAGTACCGAACTGCTCGCCAATCCGGATCCTTTCATCCGAGCCCACGAGGGTCCGTCCCCGCAGATCGGGGAGTGCGAACGTCACCCTGCCGTCGCCTCCAAAGGTCGTGCCGAGCAGTGCGAAGAGCGCCTGGTACTGAGAGATGAACAGCAATCGTCCGTCGGCCAGCATCCACCCTTCCGGCGCAGCTCCGCCTGCGAATGCCACGACTTCGCCAAGCGCGGTATCCGCAAGACCCGTACAGCACTCCTGAGAAGGGAAGCTGCCCTGAACGGAAATCATGTAGTTGACCGCGAGAGACGGCTGCATGGTGTCGACTAACGAAAAAGGACTGCCCGTGACGCCGACCCGAACGTCGTTATCGGCGGAATGCCCATGTATCGCCACCTGATCAGGAGCGAGCCGGTATTCCTCCGTTCCGGTGACCGACCCGAGCGCCCGGGGTGTCAACCCTGGGTACGAGCCTGCCCCGATCAGCGTGCGTCCGCGCAGATCGGGGAGTGCGAAGGTCGTTTGTCCATCGCCGCCGTAGGTGGTGCCGATCACCGAATAGAGGCTCACATGATCCTGTATGGACAGCAGCTGCCCCTCGGCGGCCGCGAACCCGCCCGGTATCCGCCATCCTGCGTAAGGAACCAGCATCCCCGCGAACGTCGGAGACGATGCCGCGGCAGGGGTTCCGGGTATGGGGGCGTCGACCGCGATCAGGTACTTCATGGCCAGGGACGGCTGCAGATTGTCGATGGAAGCACCCGCCCCGGCGACGCTCGTGGGCAACCCGAGACTGGTGGGGTGCGAATGTGCGGGCATCTGGTTGATCGTGAGCGTGGTCGCCGCGCTGCCCAGTACTTGACCTTCGGCATAGGGTCCGGCGCCGACGATGGTTCTTCCGCGCAGGTCCGGCAGAGCGAAGGTATTGATTCCGTTGCCGCCGAACGTCGTGCCCAGAAGAGAGAACAGCGCCGGGTTCTGGTTGATGAACATCTGTTGCCCGTTGGCAGAAGGCTGGTCGTAGGTCAGATGGGAGTAGGTGAACGTTCGCAGCATTCCCAGCGCCCTAGCGTTGGCGTCGCCTTCTTCCATGGGATAGTCGCCCACCGTCGGCATCAGGAAGTTGAGTGCCAACGAAGGCTGGGAGTTTTCGAAGGGAAAGCCCAAGCCTGTCACGCCCGTCTGAGCAGCCTCCGAGGAGGACAACGAGACCAAAGTCCAGACCAGGCAGGTACCCAGAAGTGCGTGGCGAACATCGGAACGGCACAGGCGCGGTACGGGCAGACTCATCGTTCTTCTCCTTTGGGCCAATGGGCTCTCGCCCCGGCGCTGGGTTCAGGTGTCCTCGGGAGGCATGCTAACAAGAGATTCACCCACTCGCTGCGGCGAAATGATCGAACCGGCCGCCCCCAATCCCGGTATCCACAGAGACGCTGTACCAACAATAGAAGCCAGGAGACCAGACAATGACGCAATGGAAATCACCGGGACCGGCCATGGCCGGTCGCCTTGCGATCGGGTTGTCTTAGCCTGCGGCGTCGGCAGATGTCGATCTGGGGGGAGTCACGTGGGCCGCCGTCGGGGCCGCGGGAATCATCTTCGGAGACAGCACGGTGCCCGAGTCGCCCGTGGGCAACGCTTGATTCGGATATGTCAGCACCACCGGCGGGGTATTCGATGTCTCGCCGCTCGTGCTCAAGACGGACGGCAAGGGCACCGAAACGTCCAACAACGGGTCCACCGTGCGGTCCAGCGCCTTTGCCGCATCGGCCGGCGACGTCCTGACCTTGCACTTCAACTACCTTTCCACCGGCGGTCGCGGCTACGACGACTACTCCTGGGCAAGGCATCATTGATGCGGGCACCAACGAGACGGCCGCCTGGCTGTTCACCGCGCGCAGCACCAACTCGGCTCGTGGCAATGTCGTGCCGGGCGATGTGCTCGAGCGGCAGGTGGACGGAAGTGCCCCCGACGAGCTGGATGCCGCGCTGAACGACGGCAATTCCGTTGGTTTCAATATCTCCAGCACCACGTGGGAGCCCCTGGGCGGCTGGAGCGGCTACTGCTGGGACGATGCCAACACCTGCGGCCCGACAGGCTGGATCGAATCGGTCTACACCGTGGCTGCCACCCGGACCAATGTGCTGGAATTCGGCGTCGTCAACTGGGGCGACACGCTGTTCGACTCCGCGATGGCGTTCGATTTCGGCGGTCTCGACTCCGCGCGCTTCGACAACGTCACGCTCATCGACAATGGTCCGACCCCGGCGGTGCCCGAGCCGTCGACCTGGGCGCTGTGGCTCGCAGGGCTCGGTTTGATGGGGTTGGGCATCCGGCGGAAGGTGCCCTGCAACTGATCCAGCCTGTCGGTCGGACGTCGATCGACCTGCCCGCGCGGACTCCCGCGTCACACATCGGACGAACTTTCCGCAACTGCCGCGGTGCCGGTCACCGCGGCAGTGTCGTGACGGAAACCCCGAAGCCGCCTACTTCTTCTCGGTAAGCGCCTTGACGATCTCGCCCAGTTGGCGCAGGGCTTCTGCATCTTCCGCGCTGACCTTGTCGGAACCCTCGCAACGGGGGTCCGTCCGCTGCAACGCGCCGAACATCGCCTTGGTGACCGGAATCGGATCGCAGCCCTGATCCGTTTCGCAAATGAAATCGAACTCGGGCCGCGCCTTGACGTGACAGGTGAAGCAGTTGAGGCCAAGACGGTTGTTCACCTCGGCAAAGCCGCGCGTGAAGATCTTGGAGCCGTTCTTGTCCACGTCGATCCAGAAGAACTCCCAGTCGCGCGTCGCAGGGCTGTACCCCTTCTGCTGCTTGATCATCACCTCGTTCGGCATCAGTTGCACGACCGAACCCTCGGGGTAGTCGCCGCGGCCTGCAGTCGCCACTGCCACGGTCTCGGCAGTTTCCCGGCAAGGTTGTCCACGTAGAAGTGCCGCACCTTGGTCATCTGGCTGATGCATTTGAACGACTCGTCGGTCACCTTGATACTGGGTTCGCCAGCGCTTCCGATCGTGGGTGGCAAAGCCAGCATCCCGGTGAGCGCAGTTCCGAGGAGCGCGGCCTTGCGCGTCCGGGAGCCGCGCCGTGGCGCTTTTTCCACGAAGCCATGGGTGGAAGTGGTCGATGTCGTCGCGTACGTGTTCTCGGGATGGAACTGATTCAACATGGGAGCCCCCTTTGGGTGAGGTCTGAATCGGACGGGTGGTGGGTCTTGCCCAGGGGCGAGGGAAAACGCTGCCGCATGGGCCACGACGATGCTAGGGGCGTCGACGGATGGGCAGATAGAACGGTCTTGCGGAATCGACCCTCAGGATTTTCATGAACTCCGGGGCCTGGCACCCGGGGCGGACACCTCAGAGGCAAAGCGAGCGAAGCGAGAGGCCGGAGGAGGTGTCCGAAGGTGTCGATGCCGACGTCAGCGCGCCATAGGCGATGGTCCAGTCGAACTGGATGGCTCTTTTCACCGGCCACTTCGACAGATGAGGTGTCACCCTCGCCACATCCAGATCGACTTGGCAGAGGAGCTCGAGGCCGGGCCCCTTCGCGTGGGCCGGCTTGGGGACGAACCGGCCGGCGTCACGGGTTTGAGGATGAAAGATGAGCCGTGCGTCCATCGCGGCGCCCAGCGTCGGCTTGGTGTCCGGCGGCACCATCAGCCCGGCCAGCGCCACCCATGGCAGCCAATCGAACGCCCGTCCGGTATCCAACACGGCCAGCGCGCCCCATCCGTCGGGTACGAAGCTGCCGTGCGCGGGAAGTCGGTACGGGTGCCACGCGTTGCCCTGCATGGTGGGAAATGCATGGACCTGTCCTGTTTCCAGTACCAGAGAAGGCGGCTTCGCTGCCTTCGGTCGGGCCTTGGCGGGACGCGGACTGCGCAGGCGTTCCGCCAGTTCGCTCAGCGATCTGGCGCGTTCACGCAGAAACTTCTCGTCCGCGCCCCGTGCGCGGCAGTGCGCGAGATCGCGTTCCGATTCGATGATCGCCAACGCGGTGTCGAAAGCTTCACGGCAGGGGATGCCCTTCTTTTCGAACTGATCGGCCACGACCAGCCAGAAAAGCGAGCCGTTCTCCTCCGCCGGGTCGACCTCTCCCTGGACGTCCTTGAGCATCTGAAGCAACCGGTCGCCGTCCTCCGGGACCTTGGTGACAAGCGCAATCGTGTTCTTCAGATCGCCGGCAGTGTCGTCGTCGTAAAGTCCTGCGCCCCACGCACCCATGGTGTCTCCCCTGAACCGGCCCCGCGGCCCCGTATGGGGTCGATCATCGGCCCTGTGCCGTGTCGAGGATCGCACACCATGAGGCAGGTGACACCCCACGCGCGCGTCTCTGCGGGGCCATCCCGCATCCCGTTCAATCCGGTAGGACTCGAACCATTCAGGGAAGACATTGCGACGAGCGCTCCGCCAAATCGTGAAATGGAAAAGTACCGGGAACGATGCGCGCCAGCGTCCGGGCACCATCGATTGCGCCCGCGTTGGAGTGGCATCCGGCCGCGTTGCGGGGCGAAACGGAATCTGCGAACGTTCGCGGTGAACGAAACTCGAGACGGAAGGAAACGAATGAACCACAAGCGAGGGAAACCGAAGAACGCGCGTGCTGGGTGTTTGCTGTGCAAGCCGAACAAGATGAGCGGCTGGAGCAAGGACAGGTACGGTCACACGGGCTTCGGAAAGCTTCGCAAGGTGGCGTACGCGAAGCAGGACCTAGCGGAGTTTCGTTGAGACGAACAACGCAATTCTTCCTGGCCCATCCGGGCTGTGGCGGACTTCAGCGGACCGCTCAACCCCGCGTGTGAGCCTCCGCAGCGTTGCCGCGCGCGACGCTGGCCCGATGTCTCGTGCTTTTCCTGACAGACACCCATAGACACAACGCACCCGGTTCGACCTTCGATTCGAGATCGTAGCCGGTGAGCAGCGCGCCGGCGGGCGCGTTGCTATGGCTTGAAGAAGTAGCGCACGCAACCGTCCGCGAAATGAACGTAGGGGTCGATGCCGATCTTCGCAAAGTAATCCTGGACCGCCTTTCTGCAACCCGACAGGCACCAATCGTCGATGACGACGAGGCCGCCGGGAACGACATGCGGATACAGGCCCTCGAGCGCCACCCAGGTGGATTCGTAGAAGTCGCCATCCAGCCTCAGGATGGCGATCGGGCCGATCTGCGGGGCGACGGCCGGAATGGTGTCCCGGAACCAGCCCACATGGATCCGGACATACTCCTGCGGATAGCCGACCTTCCGGAACAGGCAGTCCTCCACATCCGACTGTTTGGCCACGCACATGTCGATGGGCTCCATGCGGCCCCGGCAGTCTTCCTCCGCGATACGGAAATTGTCGGCAAAGCTCTGGCTGTAATCCTTAGCGCTCGGCTCGGGCAGGCCCTGAAACGAATCGAACAGATGAATCATTCGACGACGATCCGACCGTTGGAGATTCACCAGCGCTGCCATCCCCGCGGAGCCGCCCATCCAGCAGCCGGTCTCGACGTAGGCACCCTCCAGGCCCTTGCGCTCGACATAGGCGACCTGATGACCAAGCGAGATCAGCCCGTCGTACGTCACGCACGTGTTCCAACGGACGGTCTCGATGTTCTGCTTCAACTGGGCTTCGTCTTCGTACCCGCGGTTGAGCAGGTGGAAGTTGCGCATCATCCGCTCGTCCCACAGGTGCAGAAGGTCGGGAGGGAAGACGAAGTTGGCCGGCAGCGGGGCGGGTTGCGGGGCGGGATCGGCGGTCTGGCTCGTGGACAGGTCTTCTTCGGCGGGCACGACGTGGGCTCCTGGGCGGGGGTGTGAAGGAATGTCGAGCACAGTCGCGGACGAGGCGGCTCCCGACAAGACTGGCGCGATTATGCGCGAAGGATGACGGCGGCCTGTCAAGGGAGCGGGGATGAAGGCAAAGACTCGAATCGACCGTGAGTCGATGCGGGTGGCGGTCTGGACGTTCGGAGCGGCGTGCCATCCCGAGCCCCGAGGCCCAGGTGAGGGTGCAGCAGGCGGCGGATGAATGCGCGTACCAGCGCGAACTCGGCGCGGGGCCGGACTCAGGGCGGGCAGACGCTGCTCGGCTGCACGGCTTCCTTGCACTTCTGGTAGGCCTCCGCCTTGATGCCGCCGGTAGCAGTACGGTACGGGGCGAAGCATGCGGCCCGCTCGCGAAACTCGCGCCATTCCTTCTGGCACGGCGTCTCGTTTGGAGGGGTGGGGGCTATCGTGGCCGTTGCGGGCCTGTGCTTCGCGTTCTCGTCCGCATTCCTTCGAGAGTGCGTGAGATGGTCCAGCTTGCGACGCTCGGCCTCCGCGCGCTTCAGCGCCGCATCGCGTTCCCCTGGACTCTGCGCCGGTGTCTCGATCTTGACCGGCTTCTTCTTGCCTTGCGCGTGATCCGGCGGCGCATCGCCGTAGTGCACCTTGCCGTGTTCATCGACCCACTTGTAGACCTGGGCGAGCGCCGGTACGGGCAGTACGGACGAGAGCGACAAGGACGCAGAAGGCGCATACGCGCCGCCAGGGGCGGGAGACAACTTCACCATCGGCATGGCACGCGATCCATGGAGTGGAAGATATCACTTCGACCTATCGGCGGCAGCGGTGTTCCGGCCGATGATCGGTGGGCGATCGTCGTTCCGGCATCCGAGGTGGCCACTGCAATGGCACACCGCGATGCCGGCCGGAGATTGGGAGGAGGTGTTCCGGCGGACGGCCGGAGCCTTGTCTGAACCGGCAGCGTGCATGTCGACGATTGCCAGTGGTCCCGTTCACCTGTTGAGGCATGTGCCGAACGGCCATTGCGCCGCGTTACTTCCACAAGCGTCGATTCCGACGGGGAGGGCCGAGCGCAATGTGCCGGCAACGAAAGACCGGTGACCGCCATCACCACCTGGCCGGAAGCGCTCGCCTCCGGTACCCGTCGGAACTGACACATGCAAGGAATGACAGCGATAAAGTCCAGGAGAATCACTCCGTTATCCGGATCACTTCGGCTCGACACATTCGTCCTGAAAGCCTCGAGTTCTCCCCAATCCCCGGAGACCGCCATGAAGATCTCGTCACGCCTCGCGGCCTTGCTCGCCATCGCCTTGGGCACCCAACTGCTCATCGGTGCCATGGCCATACTCAATTTCATGAAGGCCGACTGGCGCTTCGAGCAGGTCCAGACAGACGTGCTTCCAAGCATCAAGGCGCTGGAAGACATCTCCAAGAATGCCCTCGCGCTTCGTGTCGTGGCCTACCAGATTTCCATCAGCCGGGACGAGGGTGATCGTCAGAAGTTGCTGCATGCACTGGCGGAAATTGACAGGCAGATCGACGAGAGGCTGGCTCACTACCGGGACCACCTGGTCACGGACGACACAGACAGGACGATGCTGTCGTCGGAGACGGAAGCGATGCAGGTCTATCGCGCTGCTCGGGACAAGGTTCTCGTCTCATCCCTGGATGCCCAGACAATCCAGACCAAGCTGCTCACGGAAGTGAAGCCGCTCGGCGAGGTGGTGCTCCGCAAGCTCGACGAACACGTCGCGTTCAACTTCGCGGTAAGCAACCGGTATGCGACGGACAATCGTGCCACCACGCGCTGGACGGTGACCTGGTTCATAGGACTGATGGCGGTCTCGGCGCTGGTCGTCATCGCCATCGGGGTCACGACCATGAGGCGGGTACGCCGAAGTCTGGCGGACTTTCAGTCGGCGATGACGCACATTGCCCAGTCGCTTGATTTCACGCGACGCGTGACGGTCCACGGAAAGGACGAGATCGCCCTGACGGGGACGACCTTCAACGATCTCCTTGATCGGCTCCAGATCAACCTCAGAGACATCCGTGATGGGGCCCGCGAAGTCTCGTCGGAGGCGAACCAGATGAATGCCCTGTCCGCACAGGTATCAGCAGCGGTGGGCAATCAGAGCGAGGCGGCGTCGCGGATTGCCAGCACGGTCGAGGAACTCACCGTGAGCGTCTCGGAGGTCGGCAATCGGGCCACCGAGATGCAGACGGTAGCCCGCGACTCGGGCAACAAGGCGAAGTCGGGGTCCGAAGTCATCGAGCACACCTTGCACGAGATCCACGCCTTCTCCGGGATCGTGAAGACCGCATCGGACACGCTGACGAATCTGCAGGAGCATGGTCAGGAGGTGGGGTCGGTCGTCAAAGTGATCAGCGATGTGGCGGATCAGACCAATCTGCTCGCGCTCAATGCCGCGATCGAGGCCGCGCGTGCCGGGGAGCAAGGCCGTGGCTTTGCCGTGGTCGCAGACGAAGTTCGAAAGCTGGCCGAGCGCACGACCGCATCCACGGCAGAGATCAACCGGACCATCATCCAGATGAGAACCCGATCGCAGGAGGCCGTCCAAGCCATGGATGCCGCGCTCCAAGTCGTGCAAACCAGTGCGGCCCATGCCGACAAGGCAGACGCGGCGATCACGGGCATCGGCATGTCGGTGGGGAGCACGGAACGCCTGGTGGGCGAGATCGCGCACTCCATCCGGGAACAGGGGATTGCCAGCCAGGACATCGCCCGTGAGATCGAACAGATCGCGCAGATGGCGGAGCAGGTGTCCTTTGCGGCGTCACAGTCCGCACAGAAGGCCAATGGACTGCGCGCCCGGGCCGAACGGCAGTTGGCGACGCTGAACGCATATTCGTTGTAACGCCACCATCTGGCTATCCCCAGGCCGGGACCTGGCCCAATGGGGAGCAACGGCCTATTGCACGGCCTATTGCGCCCGCGGGCTGGAACGGGCCACGCCGGCCGCTGAATGACGGCGCCACTCGAACGGGCGAGTTCGAGGAACTGCGTGCAGACGACGTTCAGTCGCCGCATCTCCCGATACAGGGGGCACTCCGCTGCATATGGCCGGGTATCCCGATGGCGCTGTTCGCGTCCATCGCGTCGATACATCCGAGAAGGTACGCACGCGCCACATCGTGCTCGACCCGCAAGGCACGTCGCGAATGGGCCCCGACCTCGTCAAGAAGGTTCAGCCGACGACAACATTGGAACCCTACGAGGAGATGTTCCCATGACCTTTCACCGCTTGGTCCGGGCGGCCGCGTTCGTTCTGCCCCTTGGCCTGAGGCCTGAGTACTGCAGCCTCCGCCATTCCTATCGATCCCACGAGTCACTGCTCCCTCGACCTATCTCGCTTGCGGGCCGACGTTCAGCATCGGCGCAATGCTGGTTCCCGCTGGGATGACCACCGTGTTGGTATTGCCCTTTTCCGCGAACTTCAACAATGCCTGATTGGCCTCGTGCTGGAGGTACTCCCGTGTCAGGCTGCCCGCAATGATGCGGTTGGAGCGTGCGATGCCATCGGCTTCCGTCACGCGGATTTCCGCTTCCTTCTTGGCGATCTCCGTCTGGACCGCCATGGCTTCGAGTTCTTCTGATTCGCGACCGCGGCGCGAATGGCTTCTTCGATGGACGGATCGGTCATCACCGACCGGATCACGACACGCGTTATGCCGAAAACGCCCTGGTCGGCTTTCCCAGTTCGATCTGCATGTTGGTCTTGATGGCGTCCGCCAGCTGGTCGCGGCGGGTGTGCATGACCAGAGAATCGACCCTGGGCGATCTCTTCATAGGCCACGTTTCGAGCCACGCGAAAGACAAGTTCGAACGCCGGCAGGTAGTAGCCGCCTTCCGGCGCCCGCATGGACTGCCCGGCGTACTTGGTCTGCAGTTCGGCGACCGCAGAGCCCTTGACGCGGTAATACACCGTCACGTCGAAATCGCGCAGGCTCAGATTGTCCTTGGCCTTTGGCGTGAGGTCGTTCAGGTCGATCGCGATCTCCTTGGCAGAAAACTCTTCCACGCTGGAGATGATCGGCCACTTCAGGTAGATGCCGGGCGCAATCTCGTTGGGGCTGATCACGCCCAGGGTCGTGCGCACGCCGACGTTGCCGCTGCCGATGGTTCCGGCAAGACCGAAGAACACGCCCAGCACCACGAACACCAGCAGTGCCGTGCCGATGAACCTTGGTCCCCGCCGTGCCATGTTCGCCGCGACATCGCCTCCACGATTGAAGATTGCCATTGTTCTTCTCCCATGCCCTGACCTGGCGGGAGGTTAGCAGGGATCGCGGGATCGGCGAAGGCATGGCGATCGGCCCAGGTTCACAGACCAGCAACTCCGAATCGACGGCCATCAGCAAGGAAGGAGCGTCGCCGGGACCTGTCCTGCCCCTCCGGCAAGCGGTACGAGACGACTATGAACGGCGCTGGCGATCCCTCTTGGCCACAATCTCGAGCCGAGTCCCGAACAGTTCAGTCCTCCCGCCGTCGGGACGTGGCTTACGTCTCATCCGCTACGCCTGCCTCGACGTGGCTCAATGCAATCCAGCGCCGATTGGACTCCCGCCAGGGCAGAAAAACGAGGATGGACGGGTGGATGAGCGACACCACCTGGGGCACGCACTCGAACAGAATGTCCGGCCGCAAGCGATTCACCATCTCCGCCTTCCACTCATGGGGAGACTCGTCTTCCTGACGTTCGTAACCAGGCGAGATCGAATCGATGATGCGATCGTAACGAAGTCCGATCGAATCCAGGTATGACTGCGTTTCAGATTCATCGATTCCGCTCGTGATCGCCGTGATCACAGCGTCGGGGAACCGCCTGCACAGCGCAACGAAGAAATCGGGCGCATAGTTGACCGTGCTGTCCACATCCAGGCACACGTGCATGCGCTCCGGCCTCTCATCCGACTGAAGGGATGCAACACCGGGGAAATGCCTGGACCGTGGGGTCCAGGAGATCGACCTGCGATGGTCTCGCGCAATTTGTCATTTCGTCCTGCGCCTCCGGAATGGTGGGAGTCACCCTTGCGTCCCGTAGAACGGCGGCGGCCGTTGAAGAAGGCGGCGGTACCGAGACCCGACAGCAGCATCCAGACAGTCGACGGTTCCGGGACCGGCCTCGTGATCTCCAGGAGCAAGTCGGGTCGGTCGGTAATGATTCCGTCTATGGGCTTTGCCAGGAAGGCTTGCATCGTTGCCTTGTCGTTGATCGTGTCGACGAGGATCGGGATGCCCAGGGTGTCATGCAGGAAAGCGAGAGCAATGTCCGTGACGAGTCCACTGGCAATGACGTCGACGGGGAGGTCCAGAATGTCGTCGACGAGCAGATCGGGGCTGAAGGTTCCGTTCAATAGACCCAGCACCAGCGCCGTGGCGCTTCCTCCGAGTACAAAGTGGGGATCTCGGGTGCGTAGCTGCGCATGATCGCCACCTGGTTCTCGTCGAAGGATGCGATGGCCACCTGGTCTTCCATGCCATGGGCCCGGATGAGATCGATCGTCGGTTTGACGGCAGCTGTTCCCGCCTCGACCTTGACTTCGATGAGCATGCGGCGGTTGGGAAACGCGCCGAGTACTTCGTCCAGCGTCGCAATCTGCAGTCCGGTACGACGGTAAGGGAAGGTGACTCCGCCATCCGTCGAGAAATCGTTGCCGGCGTCCAGTGCGCGCAGTTCGGCGAAGGTATGCGACGCGACTGCCCCGGTTCCGTTCGTGGTGCGGTCGACGGTGATGTCGTGCATCAGCACCAGCTGTCCGTCGGATGACATCCGAACGTCCATCTCGAGGATCAGATCGGGATCGAGTGATGCAGCGTGGCCGAACGCCAGCAGTGTTGCCTCGGGACGAAGATCGGATCCACCCCGGTGCGCGATGACCGTCAGGGGAGCATCGAAAAAGGTGGTGGCGTACGAACACGATGCGGCAACGGCGAGAGCGCTCGCCAGGGCCGATCTGAGAACGAGTGCGGGCAGTTTCATGGCGGGTTCGAGACGAGGATCGTTGAATGTGCCGTTACGCTAAGACCGCGACTTGACTGGCGTATGTCGCCAGAACGAGGACTGCGTAGGCCTAACGGCGAGCCATTCGAGACACTGGCGGCCACGATCCCGCCTCCGCCACTCCCCCGGGCCGACCGGCGGAAGGTCTCGTGGTGCTTCACCTGACCCCTGCACGGCGGCTAGAAGATCGAGATCAGGACGGCACCACCACGTCCGGACGTCTGTTCGAAGAACGTGCGGAGCCCTTCGACCACGCTCCACAACTCGTACACCTGCTGTTCCCGCAGCTCCGGCTGCGTCGATGCCTGCCAATAGATCCCTGCCGCATCGATCCGGTCCGGGACATAGGCATCTTCCAGCGACTGCAGCGATCGAGTGCCGAGGAACCGTGCGACTTCCCCTGCAAGGTCAGGCGCAAGCAGTCGCACAGGTCCGTAGCCGTGGTCGGGTCCGATGTGCTCACCGCCGCAGACGAGGAAGCTGGCGGGCCAATCCCCCTCGGCCGGCCCCCCGGAAAACAGGAAATGCAGGATGTGCCACGCCTGATCCAGTTCGAACGTGTCCGCGGAAGTGATCGGATCAACGCTTCTCTCCGGAGATTCGGTGGATCGAGTGCGTTCTCCGAAAATCTTCGTGAGAATTCCGGCCTTCGGTGTCGGCATCTTGTACCCCAGCAGATCATCCACCGTATCGGGCGACTCCCTCAATTTGGCGGCTTGTTCGACGCTGATTCGATAAACGGTGCACAGCATGCTCATAAGGCGGGTTTTCCTGGTTGGTGAAGTTGTCAGGAATCGGATGTCGAATGGAAGGATTCAACCGGAGACGAGCACCTTCTGCAGTTCGTCGCGGTTCCGGCGCAGCAGCGCGTGAAGCCAACGGTTGCAGGCGGATTCGTTAGCGCGCACCCAGCGGTCGTGGTTTCCCATCACCGATTCGTCCTGCCAATGCCAGATTCCTTCCTCGTAACGGCGAACCACGTCACCGGGCGCCATTTCCCTCAGGTCATCGAGCAAGGCGCTCTGCCGCTGAGTGGGGGTGGCCTCGAAATAGGTCCAGCCACCTGAGCGGATCGCCTGGGAGAACCAGCTCAGTGTTTCAGTGAAGGTGAACAGCGGGGGCGGCAGACCATACCTCGGATCGTCGACCGCCAACCCGGGCCAACCATGCAGCAACCCTTGCACGTGGGCCAGTGTGTCGCAATGCCCGTTCACGAGAAGTCGATCGATGTGCGAGTCAGAGCATTCGGTCATCCGGGGTTCTCTCCTGGGGCGGGATTCGTCGGTGGCGCAGGCGAGCAATGGTCAACATGCCCGGGTCGACGAGGCCGCCGCGGACGCCGGCGACCCGGGGTTCGTCGTGCGCGGCCTGAGCAGCCGCGGGAAGTGGGTCCGTTGGCCTGCGCCATGGTCGCGAGGCCGGAAAGGAGTGTCCAAGTGTCCAAGTGTCCAAGAGTGCCGTCACTTGTCGTGCGTGGATGAGCAAGGGCTGAACGAAGCCGCTAGAGCGAGCATGAGATCCCCGGCGGCGAACCGCTGGGGACGGCTCGGCACCATCAAACCTGCTTCTCTTGGAAGGCGAGTGTGCCGGGCAGTTGTTGCCCGAATGCTACGAAGTGTTCCCGTTCAGCAATGAAGCGGAGGATTCGCCGTGAAAGGCGTCAGCGTTCATCGGGTACGAGGGGCTGCATGTGCTGCTCCGCCCACGAACGTAGCTCGCGCAGCACGGGTTCGAGGGATTCCCCGAGGGGGGTGAGCCTGTACTCGACGCGAGGAGGTATCTCGGCGAACACGGTCCTGTGGACCAGGCCGTCCCGTTCCAGTTCGCGGAGCTGATTGGTGAGCGTCCGTTGAGTGACGGAAGGCAGGAGTCGCCGGAGCTCGTTGAACCTCCGCGTACCTTCCATCAATCGGAAGAGAATGATCGATTTCCATTTTCCGCCGATGACATCGAGAGCCGCCTCGACAGGACAATTCGTGTACGCAGTGTGACGCTGCTTTCTCATGACCGGTATCAAATAGGACACTACGTGTCCGATTTCTGCGTTCTTGTGGCGATGCACACAGGACAATAACCTCTGCCGCATCGAATCTCAAACGTCGCCGGACGTCCCATCGGGAGACCACTATGCGAGCCTTGCCCGCCGAAGCCTTCTATCTTGCCGTGACCGCAGCGATGACATCCATGTTCTGGGTGCCGTACATCGTCAACCGGATCATCGAACGCGGAGTGTTCAACGCCTTGTGGGATCCGTATGGAGACACAAGCACGGCTGTCGCATGGGCGGACCGCATGATGCGCGCCCACAGAAACGCGGTAGAGAATCTGTGCGTCTTCGCACCCCTGGTCCTGCTCGCAATCCTGTTCGAGAAGCTGTCGCCGACCACGGCCATGGCGACTCAGATCTATTTCCTGGCGAGACTCGCACACTTCGTGGCGTTCGCGGCGGGGCTGCCGATCGTGCGAGTACTTCTGTTCCTCGTCGGGTTCGGCTGCCAGGCGGTTCTGGCCTCGGCCCTGCTGGGGTAGGTTGCGCCAGTGTCGATTCGCTGCTTGTCGCCTGACACCGGGCGGGCGAACCCGCCCTGCGGTGTGCCGATCCCTCTCATAAGGGTCCTCTCGCCCGGCAGAGGCGATTCTCATCGCCGCCGCTCATGAGGAAAGCAGCGGACTCCGCATAACAACTCATTTTTCAAGACGCGATCGCGTCACTAATGAGCCTGTCTCCGTGTTGTGTCTGCGCTCCTGAAAAGCAGGCGGTCCCCTTCAGGAACACAAGCCAAGAGGCAACCCTGCACTTCCCGCGCTCCCACGAAATTCGGACGAAGCCCCGTGTAGACATCGACCGACTCTACACGGGGCGTCCCGGTTGACTACTTCTTTCCGACTTCGTGGCCGACCACTCCGCCGACGGCGGCGCCACCTACCGTCCCGACCGCGCTGCCTCCTGTCAGAACCGCACCGCCGACGGCGCCCACACCGGCACCGATCGCCGTGCTCTTGTCCTGCTTGGACATGCCCGCACAGCCGGCAAGCCCGAGGGCCACGCAGACTGCCGCGCAAACGGGGATCACCTTCTTGATCGTGTTCATGGTCTTCACTCCTTCAATGACGGACGCCTTTGGCGCGGACGCACGCTCAGGACCTGCCGTACTTGGCCTTCGCGCGTTCCAGACACAACTCCTTGGCGCTGCCCGCTGCCGTCTCGCATTTCTCCCTGGCCACGGCATAGTCGGCATCGCGTTTCTCCTCGGCGGCCTTTCTATGGGCTTCGGTGGCTTCCTTTTCGGCTTCCGTGCGAGCCTCGGCGGATTCTTCCCGTGCTTCGCCATTTGCTTCGGAGGTCTTCCACTGCGCCTTGGCGTCGGCCTTGGCAGCGGTCTCCGCGGCCTTGGCTTCCTTCATGCACACGTCCTTGGCGTTGCCGCCGAGGTCATCGCACTTTTCCTTGGCGACTTCGTAGTCGGCCTCGGCCTGGGCTGCACGGGCCTTGTACTGATTCTTCGCCGACGGCTCGTAGGCCGCCTCCAGCTCGGCACGCGCGACGTCCTCCTTGCCCTTCGCTTCGGCCACGCAAATGTCCTTGGCGTTGCCGGACAGCGAGTCGCACTTTTCCTTCGCCACCTTGTACTCGGCGGAGATCTTGTCCTTCGAGGCCTTGTAGTCACTCTTGCTCATACCTTCGGCAGATGCGCCGGCGCTGAAGGCCGTGCCGAGGACGAAGACAGCTGCGGTAAGGGAGTATTTGTTCATGGCAAGTCCTTTCCTATCGAGAGACCGATGGCGAACCCATGAAGGCACGAATCCGTGCAGACGCGGTACGCCATCCGTTTGCGAACGCGAGGACGATCGGGGCGAGGAAGAGGTGCGTACGCTGAACCCGGTCGCGGGTGGCGTAAGCATGCAAGCCTGCGTTCATCCGATTGCGACAGGAACGCGGCAAGCGGCGTGCCGTCCGGGTGTGTCAGGAAGCGAAGACGTGATCAGCGCGGTGCCTTCGAGCACCGCGAGGCATACCGGTGCCTGTTCAATCGTGACGTCGACGTCCAGGCAGATATGAGTGTCATCCCGCCCGCTGTCGTCCTCGTCGATCACACTGCAGCGAACGACGTGAAGAAGTCACGCGCGGCTGGCGGGTGAGAGGTTGCGCCTGTCAGCGCTTGGTCCGGTACCGGCCCCTGCTGCGAAGGAGCAGCGCCGCCAACCCGCAGATCAAGAGCGCAACTGACGTCACGTCGAGGAGTCGCTCTTCCCGTCGAGTATTCCCAATTGCCGCGCCACCAGAGCCGCCTGAGTCCGGTTCGCGACGCCCAAGGCGCGAAAGACCGACCCCAGGTGCGCACGGACGGTCGCCTCCGAGATGTCCAGCCGCCGCGCAATGACCTTGTTCGCCTCGCCCGCGCACACACCGGCGAGCACCTCGCGTTCGCGCTGAGTGAGGGGAGGGGTATGCGGTGTCCATGCCATGGTGGCCGGCGCAGAAGAGAGCTGCCGCAGCGCCGGCGGGAGATAGACGCCGCCGTCCGCCACGACCGTCAGCGCCGCCGCGAGGACCTCACGCCGGGCGGCTTTCGGGATGTAGCCGCTCGCGCCGGCATCGATGCAGGCGCGAATGGTCGCGGTGTCGTCCTCGGCAGAGACGATCACCACGGGTACGGCGGGATACAGCTGGCGCAGGTCCGGCAGCGCGGTGCGACCGTCGAGACCCGGCAGCTTCAGGTCGAGAAGTATCAGGTCGGTCCCTCCGCCTCGCGCAAGCACGTCGAGCGCGGTGTGCACGTCGCCCGCCTGCTCGACGCACGCATCCGGGAAGATCTGTTGCAGGAGGTTCGCCAGCCCTTCGCGATAGAGCGGGTGGTCGTCGACGATCAGTGTCTTCATTTCAAGTCGAAGGGTCTTCAGTCGTACAGGCGCGCGATGCGATGCCAGCGGGAGCGGCCGAGGATGCCTGCGCTTCCACTGACGGGGCGTCCGCCCCGGACGCAGGCTGCCCCGGCACGCATCGCGCCTTCACTTCCCCGGCAGCGACCATCGCATCCGGCGGCGCAGGATCGGCCAGGACGGGCACGGCGGGTGCGGGAACCCGGGGCAAGGCAATGCGGAAAACGCTGCCTCGGCCGGGGGAGGATCTGACCTCCACAGGGTGGTCCAGCAGCAGCGTGAGTCGACGCACGATGGCGAGGCCGAGGCCCAGCCCTCGCCCGGCATCGCGTCCGGTGTCCGCGACCTGATGGAACTCATCGAAGATCGCTGCATGATCGGCGGCGTCGATGCCGATGCCGCTGTCGCGCACTTCGACGGCCAGGAGGTCCCGTCGGGGCCGGCAGACGATGAGAACGCCACCGCGATCGGTGTAGCGCACGGCATTGGAGATCAGGTTCCTGAGAATGCGTTCGAGCAGCAGGGGATCGCTGTTGACCCACGCAGCCGTGGGGCGGCAGCGCAGCGCCAGGCCCTTCGCTCCGGCCAGCGGCTCGAATTCCTGAACCAGGCCGTCGAGCACCGGCTGCAGGGGGAACTCGATCCGGCGTGGCTCGATCGCACCGCTGTCGAGCCGGGAGATGTCCAGCAGCCCTGCGAAGAGCGACTCCAGGGATGCGAGCACCTGCGACATGCGATCCGCAGTGGCACGCGATGGGGGACTCAGGGGCTGCCCCTTCAGCACGTCCAGCAGGAGACCCAGCGCGTGTACCGGCTGGCGCAAGTCGTGGCTCGCCGCCGCGACGAAGCGTGACTTGTCGCGATTGGCCCGCTCCGCCTCCTGCGTACGGATCTCGAGGGCACGCGCGAGCCGGCGGTTCTCGTGGCTGATGCGCAAGGAGCTTCGCGTGGACGCGGCCAGGCGCGCAGCGAACACGGCGAGCACGATCATCATCACGACCGCGCCCGCGCACAAACCCAGGTTCGTCACGCCTCCCAGCGCGGCCCGATGAACGACCGTGGGCATCAGGGTGCCGGCCAGGAAGACGAGATAGTGCGGCAGGCTCGCTCCGATGTTGGCAAGCACGGCGGCGGACAGGCCCATGAGCAACGTGAGCAGGACCACCTCCGCTTGCCACGGTGCCGGAACGAAGAGCCACCCCGCGAGACCCCACGTCAGCCCCGAAGCTCCCACGACGCCATACATCGCCCGTTGCCACCGGGCCGCAGTCTCCTGCGACGCGGGATGCCTCCCGTAGGCGAACCCGAACGCAACCCCGAGCACGAGCACGAGCGCGACGATGGCAGCCCATGTGGCGAGGTGGGCGGGCGCGTGGATCGCGTGAAGCAGGCCGACGACGACGGCCAGTGGAACGAACCCGAATGCGAAGCCTTCGGGCAGTCCGCGCGCCACCATGTCGAGCACCGCCAGCTCGACCAGTTCGTCGAGCGAGGGTTCGGGGGCCTCGGGAACGTGCGGGCGGACCGTGTTCGCTTGGGACATGACGGAAGAAGGGTGCGCAGGCAGGAGCGTTCGGTGCGTTAGCGGTTTGTCTTACGACAAGTGGCGAATCGCCTCGCCTGGCAACTTTGCGCACAGTACCGCAATCGCGGCAATCCGGTGAGCCCGCCGCGGATAAAAGGAGACCTGAACAATGATTCGCCTCGCCCTGGCGATGGCAGGGGCCGGACTGGCTGCGATCGCCGCAGACAGCGCCCACGCTGCGATTCCCGCCAACATTCTTCCGCAAGCCGAATTCATCGAGGACATCATCGGCTTTCCGGGTGATCCCGACCCGCCGGGACGCCTCTACGAGGCGGAGAACCGGTCCTACGCCAACACCCACGTGAGCCCGAACCACTCCGCAACCCTCGAAGCCCACGCCGTGAATCGTTCCCAGATCGCCGGCAGCCCACTCCTGACGATCGACGGCCGCGCCGTGAATACCGGGGTCATCGAGCCCGGCTACGAGACGGTTCGAGCCATCGCCGAGGCCAACTACTACTTCGAGGTCGTCAGCCCCTTGGGAGATCGCACGGTTCCGATCATCCTGCCCATCGAGTGGTCTGTCGGCCTTTCACGGGAAGCCGAAGGGTCCGCGTTCGTCCAATGGGAAGTCTCTGTCACGCCGCAGCTCGACCGGTTCCGTGGAAGCGCCTCCACCAACGCCACGTACACGGTGAACGAGATCTTTCACACCACGACCGGCGGCGACAGAGGCATCACGCACCTGAAGCTCGATGCCTACACGGCGGCCTTCGATTACTACAAGGTCCACATCAAGGTGTCGGGGAGTGCAAGCCGGCTCGCCGACCCTTTCTACAATCCGCGCCCGGCGTCCGGCAGTGCGTCCTTCAGCGCCGTCATCGACCCTCTGCCGTACGTCGACCCGGCGTTCGCCAATGCGGCGAGCACGTCCTTCTTCTTCAGCGAGAACCTGTTCGCGTCATCCGTTCCCGAGCCGTCAGTTTTCTGGCTGCTCGCAGTCGGCATCGGGGCGATCGTATCGGCCACACCGCGCCGAGATGAATTGAAGCGGGCCGGGTGAAACCGAGGAGCGGTTTCTTCCGCGCCACCTTGACCGCAGATCGCTTCTTGCGATGGAGATCCCATGAGCAGCAAGATCCAGCTACGTCGTCTGTTCCTCGCGTATCTCGCGTGCACCGGCGTGTTCGGTCTCGCCGGGCCGGCGATGGCCGCCGTTGGCATTCAGTACGGAATCGAGGCCCTCATCAACGACTACACCCAGGCGCCCACGGTCACCCAGAGCCGCGACTGGAACAGCGGTCAGTTGCCCATCGGTGCCGCGCAGTCGGCCGCGGCATCCCGACTGGACGCGGACGGCTACTCGATCGGGAACATCAGCTTCGATGCACCGATGGGGCGCTTCGGTCTGCTCGCGAACACCCTCTCCGGGACGCCGAGCAAGGAATACGTGCTCCGCCTGGGCAGCAACTACGACGATGCCGTGAGTGTGGCGACCCTCGGAACTCAAGCGGCAACCACGCAGATCGTGCTGACGCTCGCCGTGGAGGGTGACTTCGCCGGGACGGCCACCCAGGGCGGGGTGACGATGACCTTCTACACGGCAACCGGGCAGTCCGCCTTCCTGCAGTTGTCGCGCCGCCCTGACCCCGTCAACCCCGGTTTCGACGAATTCATGGCGTGGAGCAACGTGGCTTTGCCGCCCTCCATCACACTCGTCCAAACGGGGGTCGCCCAGCACTTCAGCGAAACGCTGACACTCGCCGTGCCGGTGACGGCAGTGCCGGCCGCGTCGCAAACGCTGTACACAGGGCCGATCTCCTCGCTCCAGGAAACGAGAGATCCTGCATGTTCCGGCTTTCGAGGTTGTGGCCGCATGCTTTCCTCCCTCGACGATACGCCGGCACCCACCCTCGAATTCTCGATCGACATCACCGCGTCGAGCACCTCCGGCCGCGGCATGCCGCCCGGAGACAGTCTGGTCGATCTCACGCATACCGCGACCCTGGGCGTGGAGGTGCCGGACGACGCCTACTTTCTCCTTGCCTCGGGGGCACTCGCAGATGACCCGAAATCGGTCTACGCGATCTTGCCGGTGGTTGCGGTACCAGAACCGGCTGATGGGGTGCTGATCCTCGCCGGGCTGGGGCTGCTGTTTGCCCGGCATCTGGGCGGACGAATGCGCGCCAGCACGATCTCCCGTTGCACGAGCCGTCTTTCCGAAGACTCGGGTACCTCCTGACGGTAGCCGTTGCTGCCGGCCGCGTGGCCGTGGACATCGTCTTGCTTCTCGCGCGGCGGTGAGTATGCTTCCGCTCACTTCCCTGTCCTCGGACCTTCAATGGAAAAGCCGACGCCCGACGGCGAGGGCCAGCGAATCCTGTTCGGATTCTGGGCTTCGCCCTTCCTGTCCTTTGCCGCGCAATGCCTGATCGAATCGGATCTTCCCTTCGAATACGTGCGCGTCTCTCCCTTCATCGGTGAAGTGCACTCGCCAGCGCACAAGGCGCGTAACCCGCTTGGCAAGATTCCCACGCTGCGCGAGCCGGACGGCACGCTGGTTTCCGAAAGCCAGGCGATCTGCCGGTATCTGGCCCGGACTTACGCCGCGAGCAGAGCGCTCTATCCTTGCCACGACGCAAAGCTTTGCGCGCGCATCGATGCCTTGAACGACTTCTTCACCTTTACCGTGAGCGGGCCCTTCTTCAACTCGCTTGTGGTCGGGGGCTACTACCCCAATCCGCTTGGGCTCAAGTGCGAAATCGAATCGGAGACCTTCGCCAGGCTGTCCACGATGAGGATCAAGGATGGCCTGTTGCGAATACTCGGTTCCGCCGAACTGTCTCCGTACCTTTTCGGGTCGGAACCGTGCATGCCCGATTACCAGCTCTTTCAGTTGCTCGTGGCAGGAAAGACCTTTGCGAAGCTCCTGTCGATGCCCAGCCTGGATCTGACGGCCATGGACGATCGCCTGGTCCGTTACCACGACGCTGTCGCGCTGCGCGCGTCGAGCCAGCGCCTCGCCACGCTGCAGGAACGCGAACTCCCGACGACGGCGAGAGAGATATTCGAGGAATTTCCCAAGGTGAGATCCGCCGGACTTCGCCCTGTGCTGGAGAGGCTGCTCGGGCATGAAGTCTAGGTAGCGCAGCATCGTTCACCCGGGGGGCACTCCAGGCGCCATCCCGGCGGACGCCACTTTGTGCGGATGACGGGGGCGGCACTTGGGAGTCGAGTGGCCGGTCCGTGAGCCGCTACGACCCCCATGAGCCCCAACCCCGTCAGAGAGCGATCCCGCACCCCCAGATCAGCTCCGTCAGCCGCACAATTTCGACGGTGGACCCGTTCTAGACTTCTCAACGCCGGGGTCGGGTCTTGCAATCAGCATCTGCTCGGGCTGCTCCCTTCACCGCCCGGCGCAGGAGGTGCCTGCGTAACTGTCCGGGGCGCCGGCCTAGGCCGAGGCCGGGCCACTGAAGGTGCCGGGGGTGTGCCTCCCCCCCCCCGACCCCTGTTGCCGAGCCCCTGGCAGCGGCGATAAAGGACCCTCACGCCGCCATTCCACGGTTTGACCTTCCATAGCCGGCCGCGCCGCCACCGGCTGACGCGCACGGCGGTCGCCATGCTCGGATTGTTGGCGGGCCTGCCCGTCATGGCAGCCAGCAAGACGGTGGACTGCGCCACCACCGCCTGGACATCGGCCACCTGCTGGAATCCGGACGGCGTGCCCGTTGCCACCGACGCGGCGCATGTCACTCCCGTGGGCACCAGCACCACGTTGAGCATCCTGGCCGGCACCACCGCGGGCGGCATCGCTGGACGTGGACAGCACGACGGCCACCGTGGCGCAGGTGAACATGAGCGGCGGCACGCTCACGCTGTCGGGAAACTACGTGGTCGGCCTGTCCGGCAGCGGGACGGCCCTCCAGAGCGGTGGTGCGCTGACAGCCAGCAGCCTGCAGTTGGGGCCCTATGCGGGCACGTCCGGGTCGTTCACCTTCAGCGGCGCCAGCTCGACGATGGCCTTGAGCCAGTTGTACGTGGGCGTGCGGGGCAACGGCAGCTTCCTCATGGGCAACGGCACGGCTACCTTGTCGAGCCAGTTCATCCTGGGCTACTTCGATACGGCCACCAACGCGAGCTTCATCCAGAACGGGGAACGATCACCACCCCCACCACGTTCGTCGGCGTGGACGGCAGCGCGAGCTTCGAGCAAGCGGCGGGCGCTCACACGATCGCCGGGACCCTATACCTGGGCTACGGCCCAGGTGGCCAGGGTAGCTACACGCTGAGCAGCGGCACGCTGTCCAGCAACAACGCGTCGGACGGCGCGCGACCTGTGCGAAGGGCGGCACGCAACGGTGACAGACCATGCTGCTGGGTCAGTTGGGCAGTGCGGTCTCCAGCTACGCCTTCAGCGGAGGCACGCTGACCGTCGGCAATCTGCGGCGCGGCGACGGCACTGCCTCGTTCAACTGGACGGGGGGCACCTTGAACGTCCAGTCGAATCTGTCCATCGCACCGGGTGAAGTGTTCTCGAGCTTCCTCTCCGTGGGCGATGGCAAGGAACTGACCGCGCCCATGCTGACCGTTGGCGGCAGCGCACCTGCGTGGGCGGCGGGTGGGTGCCAACCGGGCACTGACCGAGGTGTGATCTCGTAGGCCCTCACAACCCGGACGCTGCGAGGCCGGCGGAAGGATCGATGGCAGCGGAGGCGTCAGCAATACCGGCAGCCTGATCGGCGCCGGCGATCTTTCGGTGGAGGGCTCGTTCGTCAATTCGGCGCTGCTGCGGCCCGAAGGAGGCACGCTGATGCTGCAGGCATCGGGCGGTGTGACCAACTCCGGTCTCATCGAACTGCAACCCGGCAGCCGGCTGCACGTGGTGGAGAACTGGAACAACCTGGGGCAGGTCCAGATGGCGGGGGGCGCCCTGTCGGGTGGGCAGGTGCAGAACGGCAGCACCGGCCTCATCAGCGGCTTCGGCCTTATCGACGGGCCCGTCACCAATGCGGGTCTGCTGAGCGTGAGTGGCGGTTCGCTGTCCGTCAGCGGCAGCCTGGCGAACAGCGGCATCACCCATCTGGGCGGTACCGGTAACCAGCTCACCGGCGCGGGTGTGCTCACCAACACTGGCACCGTGCAGGGCGCCGGCAACGTGGGGATGCGGGTGGCCAACTCGGGCACGCTGGAGGCCATCGTCGGCACGCTGTCCTTCAGCGCGCTGTCCAACACGAACACCGCCACGGGCACCCTGGTGGCCGGCACAGGTGGCAAGCTGCTGATGACCCAGGGGCTCGCGACCAATGCGGGCCTGATCCAACTGGGCGGCGGCACCTACGACAACGCGGGCGCGGCGATGGCCAACGGGCCGCATCGTGGGCGACGGCACACTGCGGTCGGGCACCATCACCAACACCAACCAGATCGCGTTCAGCTTCGGCGCGAGCAATATCGCCGCCGCCATCGCCAATCAGGCGGGGGCCAAGCTCATCGTGAGCAACGGTGCCCAGGCCACGTTCGCGTCAGCCGTGACCAACGCCGGTGAACTGCGCGTGTCCGCAGGGGGTGCCGCCAACTTCTTCGGCCTGGTGTCCGGCGCAGGAAGCTTCACCGGCACCGGCCAGGCGCGCTTCGAGGGCGGCTTCTCGCCTGGCGCCAGCCCGGCCCTGGTGACGATCAACTTCGACGTCTTCTACGGCAGCGACTCCCCCATCCTGATGGAACTGGGCGGCACGACGCCGGGCGCGCGCTGCGCGACAGATGTTCAGGCGCGGACGCTGGAGGGCGGCCCGCTGAATGTGGTGTGGTGGAACGACTACCACGGCCAGGCCGGCGACAGCTTCGACCTGTTCGACTTCAACGGCGGGCTGACCGGCCGCTTCGGCAGCGTGAACCTGCCGACTCTCGATGCAGGGCTGCTCTGGCAGACGGACGATCTGTACACCGACGGCGTGCTGCGCGTGGCCGCCGTGCCGGAGCCGGGGACGTGGGCCCTGCTGGCAGGTGGGCTGGGGCTCCTGGTGGGCAGGAGGAACTTCATTCGGGTCCGTTCCGCAGGATAGCCAGGGCCGGGTCAGCAAGACCTGAGAACTTCGCGAGGAAAGGCGGGGTCGGGTCTTGCGCAAGGAAAGGCGGGGTCGGGTCTTGCAATCAAGCATCCAAATGCGGGGTCGCATCCAAATGCGTCTACCGTCGTGCCCCTACCGGCGAGGACGATCAGACCCAACCCAGGATGACGCAAATTCTAGGTAGGGGCCTGCGGGTGCGATATGACCCAGTCGGATCATTTTTCGGTCCGCATCCGGACACGCACGGGGGGGCGTGGCGTTCATCCGCCGGATGACCTATGGCCAACGCAACTGCTGACACTGGAACGACATGAAGCTCCCATCGCCGGGCGCTGCCGAGCGGAGCGGTTGCATCCTGGCCGGTGCGGGAGGGAGACGCCACCGTTCGCCCATAGCACCGGGAGAAGCGTCGGAATGGCTTACATGTTGTCGTTCCGTTTTCGGGTGGCCCGGGCCAATCATCGATCTGCTTGGTCGGCAAGCTCTGGCCTGCCACTTGTGGTTCACAACTTGCTGGAAGATCTGACACGAGCGCGCGCCTGCGTTGAGAGCGTCCTGCTCAGAGTGCCGACCATCTTGTCTACCGGGAACGAAGCCAAATGAAATTGACCTCTCTTGTGGTCGCCCCCTACGCGTTCGCTGCGTTTGCCGGGCTCTGGGCAACGAATGCTGCAGCCGACAATCTGCTCGTCAACGGTGACTTCGAAAGTCCCTTGGACTGGACTTCGGGCGTGAGCTATAACGCCGGTTACTCCGCTTTCGTGGGATCGCAGATTCCTGGCTGGACGATCGAGTCTGGCCATGCCGTGACCATCCACAACACGAACGCCTATCCATACATTGCGGGCGCGTTCAGCGTCAACATGGATGGGGAAGGTTACAACGGTCACAACGCCAATCTCTATCAGGACTTCGCATCCACTTCCGGCTATCAATACCAGTTGAGCTTCGACTGGCAAGGCTGGTTCAACGACAGCAATCCCCAGTTGGACGTCAGCATCGTCGATCTGAGCGACGATAGCGTTCTTTATCACGGCAACTTCGGCTATTCGTCGAACCTAATGCAGGAGTCTGCTTCGTTCCATGGCACCGGCAACATGCTGCGGCTCCGTGTCATGGAAAGTCCGGAATCCGGCTACAACGACAATGCCTTCATCGTCGACAACTTTGCTGTGAGCGTAGTCGCCGTTCCAGAGCCAGAGACTTACGCCCTGTTCATCGCCGGTCTTGGTCTTCTTGGGGTTGTCTCGCGCCGACAGAGTCGGGCTGTGGTGTGAACCGGAAGTCTCTGAGAACGAACCCCGGACGCCAGCTTCCTCTGGCAGACTGACGATCTGTACACCGACGGCGTGCTGCGCGTGGCCGCCGTGCCGGAGCCGGGGACGTGGGCCCTGCTGGCAGGTGGACTGGGGCTCCTGGTCTGGCGCAAGAAGCGGTGACTTCATTCGGGTCTGTACCCGCACAGGATATCCAGGGGCCGGAAAGCCGGCCCCTGGCGCTTTTCGAGAGCTACCCCACGGCAAACCCCGGCCCATCGGCACTCGAACAGCTTGCGAACTTCCCTTGACCTGAAAACTTCGAGCGCCACCCTCAGCCCGACGTGCTGCACGAAGGTGTTCGGGAGGAATTGGGGACGGGCCTCTCCCGGACGTGAGAACACGCGGGCGACCTCCCGTATGCATAACTCCATATGCATGTCCCCCTGTCAATTGACGCACACTCCAGACGCAGGGCGAAGTGCGGCCCGACACAAGAAATACTCTGGAGACCATCGATGACTCGCACCGTTGATCCGGTTTGCTCTTCCGCACCACGTTCCATCCCAGGGGCACGTCCCGCCGAGCTGTTTCGACGGGCGTTGGCTCGGGCTGCAGCGCCACTGATGTTGTTGTCCAGCGGCCACGCACTCGCGGAGGTGCCCATTTCCACTGCCTCGGCGATATACGATCTGCACGCCGCGGCGTCGGATACCAGCGAGCCGAGACGCGTCTGCCAGGACTTCTTCTGCAGCGTCTTCGTCCTGGTCCCGCCCGAGAGCAACGTCGACGATCAATCGGACGTGATGCGGGTGCATTTCTCTCCGACGGTATCGGCGCCCGACGTAGAGAGGAATTCCGAATCCGCCAATGCCCAGTTGGGCGGCAGTTCGGGCACCGCCAGCGCAAAACTGGCGATCGACGGCACATCGGTGGATTTCGGGGTGGCGGCCTCCGCCAGCAAGTCCAGCGTTCTCGTCGGCGAGGCACGTGCTGCATTGCGGACCGAATACCGCGTCCTCGTCGAGTTGCGGTCCCGCGACCTGCTCGGATCCCTGACCGTGGGCGCTTGTGCGGGTGGTTGCTCGCTGGCCATGGACTTCCTGCACCAGACGACCGGACGGTTCGCCTATTCGTATCTTCCCGGCGCCGGCGCCCGGGCGAGTTTCGAAGAAGTCCTCCGCATCGACGGCATCGTGCAGGCCTCTGGCGAAGCCTTCATCCAGGCCGACCCGTCCGCTGGCAATCAAACTTCACCCGGTGCCACCGGTGACTGGACCGCGGGCGATTTTCTAGCGTCGCAGTCCAGTGCAGCCGGCACCGAGTGGACCTTCAATCACTTCGAGCAGATCACCGATCAGCGTGCGCTGTTCTTTCCCGCGGACCAGCTCGACGAGAACGGAGACGTGGTGTTCTCGGGCCAGTACATCATCACGGTCGAACAGGAGGCGCAGGCGGGATTCGGTGCCTTCGAATACATCGTCGGTACTGCCACCATGACGGCCGACTTCGACGACACGTCGTCGTTCACGCCCGTTCGCCTGTACGACCCGACCGGCGTGCTCGACCTGAGCGGAGCGCAAGTGCAGGTGAGCTTCGCCAGCATGCAGCCGGTGCCTGAGCCCGCCACCTGGGCGATGTTCGCAGCGGGCCTCGGTTGGACGGGATGGCGCTTGCGCAAGCGCGCGGCGTAACTGTGTCCTTGAACGAGCGCAGTCGCCGCAGGCGGCTCGCACAGATGCCCCTGCAGTGATGAGAGCGGGCAGGTCAGCGCTACGCAGGCCTTCCCGTTTCCCCCTACTTCACCCCTCCACTCCTCGCGCTTCCGTCTTCTGCGCCGTCACTCCGGCACGCCCTGTGTCCGGCGGTACCATGGCAGCCTGCCCAGCCACGTGACGACATGTCAGGCATCCCGTTGCTCCACAAACCGAACTTCTCGAGCGCAAGCCAAAGACTCTTCTTGACCTGCCGGCCGGCAGTCTTTTCGTGTCTCGGTGCGTACAGGCGTAGCGCGCCTCGACCCCATCTGTTTCAGGCGCTGGTGTGGCTCGTGACCTGGCTGGCCGTCTGCATGGGATCGATGGCGACCGCTGTTGCCCGGGCCAGCGACGTGATTCCCTTCGTCGAACCAGGCGGACTGCTGCGGGCAGGGTTGACGCGAAGCATGGTGGAGGCGCATCTCGGGCCGGCGCCGGTCACGCGTGAGCGTGCAGAAGCCGGCGATCCGGCGTTGACCGGTGCGCTGGTGTTCGAGTATCCGGACGTGGGCCTCGCCTTCGTCGTGCCGCCGGTGGAGCGCGCCGAGGCGGACCCGCGCATCGCCTTTCTCGTCGTCAAGCCACCCTGCGTGATGCGCACCCCCGAGGGCGTGGGTCTCCGCATGCATTGGAGCGAAGTGCGTACGCGCGCGAAAGAGGGGCGGTTCGAGGACAAGGGCGGCCGGATCGAGTGGAGCAGCAGTCCCGGAGCGGGGTCTCGCAAGGCCAGCTTTCTGGTTTCGACCGACAACGTCGTCGAGTACATGCTATTCGATGCGGGTATCCCCCACGAGCCCGCGTCCAAGCAGTGGATCGAACGGGCGCGCTGGATGTTTGCGGTGGTCACGTTTTTCGCGCTGGTCTTTGTCACCCCGCGGCTGTTCAAGGGCTACCCCGCCTTCGTCGCACGCAGGATCGAAGCGCTGGCGCCATTCCGGGCACTGCTTGGAAAGGGCATGCTGATTCTTTCTCCTGTGCTCCTGATCCTGAGTGTGCCGCTGGTTCGCGAGGGCGGATCGATCGCCCTTGTCGGCGTGATCATGATGGTCGGAGGAGTACTGCTGCTGCTACCTGCAGCCTTCAATCTGGCGCTCGGAGGCCGGCTGACGCCCGCACGGGCATTGGCTATCGGTCTGGTGGGGCTGGCCGTGCTGATCTTGGCGATTCTGCTTCGGTGAAGCGGGTCTATCGCGACCTCTCCGCCTCTTCCGTCTTCACTCCCCTGGCTCACCATCGAGTCGCGCACACGGAAGTGCTCCGCGATCTTCTTCATGGTGTAGTCGCCGGACTGGAAGGCGGCAGCGATCGCACCGTCTCGGTCGCTCTGGGCGGCCCTGTCGAAACGGGAAAGCAGCTTTGCCACAGCCCCGCGCTGGATCCGCGGGATCTCCCCCAGGTCGGTGTCCTTCGGTGCTTGCTTGCGCAGACGTTCGGCGAAGTCCGCGCTCCCCAATAGATCTGGCTGCCCACGTTGTCCCACACGCTTGGCAATCCCACGCCAGCGAGAACGAAGGCCACGTACTTCTCCCTGGCCCGATTGCGCCGGGAACCGAACTGCCCAGAACCCAGTCCGTCTGCAGCCATTCCGGCCTGTCCGCTTGGCCGATCATCGACCGGTACGAACTCCAGGCCCACTGTTCAGGACGCTTCACCATCTTTGCGCGGGCCGGCTCAATATGGAGAGGGCGGGCTATGATGGAAGTACGCTGGGCGGTCGTAGATGGAAAGACCTATCCCCGATTGCGTGGCCCCGATTGCGCTTTCGTGCGCAGGTGATCGTCCCGCACGCAGTCAACCGGATCGCAATCGCCGCAAACCAGATGTGGCAGCCGCTCTTGGCCGCGCCGACGTGCGGATCGTACGGAAGCGCAACACGATCGGCACCCACCCGCCCCTTTGCCTCGAGGAGAGGTCCGAGGTCCGCCGCGAATGATCGACTTGCTGATCGTCACCGCCTTCGTCATCTATGCGCTCAACTCGGGATTGCGCGCACGCCGCGATGCCTCTCGTGGCGCTGAGGAGTACTTCCTTGCCGGGCGAAGTCTGCGCGGGTGGGAGTCCGGCATGTCGATGGCGGCCACGCAGTTCTCGGCGGACACGCCGCTGCTCGTGGTCGGGCTCGTGGCGACGGCGGGGGTATTCGGACTGTGGCGGCTGTGGATCTACGCGCTTGCTTTCCTGCTGATGGCATTCCTGCTTGCGGGCCCTTGGCGGCGCAGCGGGGTGATCACCGATGCGGAGCTGGCCGAGATCCGCTACGGCGGCCAGGCGGCGCTCGCGCTCAGGGTGTTCAAGGCGCTCTACTACGGCACTCTTATCAACTGCGCGGCCCTGGCCATGGTCATGGTGGCCGCCGTACGGATCGCCGAGGTGTTTCTGCCCTGGCACGAATGGCTGCCGGTGGGTCTGCACACGGCGCTGGTCACTGCGGTCTCGTCCCTGGGGCTGTCGATCGGCACGTCGATTACCGGGCTGGCGCCCGATGTGGCGACGGCCAACGGTCTCCTTTCGACCGCGCTCATCCTCGGCTTCACCGCAGGCTATGCGCTGACCGGTGGGCTGCGCAGCGTGGTGGCCACGGACATCGTCCAGCTGGGCATCGCGCTGGCGGGCACTGCCATCTACGCGGTATTCGTAGTGACGGCCGCCGGCGGTCTCAGCGGTTTGTCGCTACGAGTGGCGGAGCTCTACGGGCAGGTGCGCGCCGATCGTCTGCTCTCGTTCTGGCCAGCGGACACCGGTGAACTGTTGTTGCCCTTTCTTGTGGTAATCGGGCTGCAGTGGCTGTTTCAGATGAACGCAGACGGCACCGGATATCTCGCACAGCGTTCGATGGCGTGCCGATCGGACCGCGACGCGCGGTGGGCCGGGCTGATCTTCACCTGGACGCAGATCCTCCTGCGCAGTCTGCTGTGGCTGGTGATCGCGGTTGGGCTGCTGGTGGTGTATCCGATCACGCCGGACGAGAGTGAAGTCGCCGGCTTCGCGGCGAAACGCGAGATTCTGTACGTCACCGGCATCGACGACCTGATGCCGGCCGGGCTGCGCGGACTGCTGCTCACGGGAATGCTGGCGGCGCTGGCCTCCACGGTAGACACACACCTCAACTGGGGTGCCTCCTACTGGAGCAATGACATCTACGGTCGACTGGTGTGCCGCACCTGGCTGAAACGGACCCCGGCGCAGCGCGAGCTGGTGACCGTGGCCCGACTCTCGGGGCTGGCAATCGTGACGATCTCCCTGGTCGTGATGTCGCAGCTCGATTCGATCCAGGCCGCCTGGTCGATATCGCTGCTGTTCGGCGCTGGAATGGGCTCGGTACTGGTGCTGCGCTGGCTGTGGGAGCGGGTGAACGCGCAGGCCGAGCTCGCGGCCATGGGGGTTTCCCTGGTTGCTGCACCGCTTCTTCTCCTGGCGTTCGGGACGGCCCCGAAACCGAGTGGCTTCGGCTGGGCGGTCATGGCGGTGGCGACGACGGCGGCCGCCGTGGCGGCGGTGTACATCGCGCCGCCCAGCGACCCGCAGGTGCTGCTGGCGTTCTATCGGCGTGTAAGGCCGCCCGGATTCTGGTTTCGAACCGCCCGACTGGCGGGCGAGTCCCCCTGGGTCCCGGTACGCGCCATGGCGCGCCGCCTCGTCGCTGTCGTCATCACGGCGGTTTCTCTGTTCCTGCTACTGGTGGGCATCGGACAACTGCTGATCGGCGGCACCGGGACGAGTCCGACCGTCAGCTGGGCGATCGCCGCCGCGGGCGCCACGCTTGTGCCTTTCTGGTGGCGCGAAGCCACGCGTGAGGATCCCGTCGCAGCGCGAGGCTAACCGGGGAGGAAGACTCGGGAAGACTCGGGGTCGGGTCTTGCAAGGTCGGGGTCGGGTCTTGCAATCCAGCATCCGACCGACCTATCCGAAGTTTCCTCCCTCTGCTTTCTTCACCACCCGGCTCACCGTCGAGTAGTGCACGCCGAAGTGCTCCGCGATCTGCTTCATGGTGTAGTCGCCGGACTGGAAGGCGGCAGCGATCGCGGCATCTCGATTACCCTGGGCGGCCTTAACGAAACTGGAAAGCGGCTTTGCCACAGCCCGGCGCTGGATCCGCGGGATCTCCCCCAGGTCGGTGTCCTTCGGTGCTTGCTTGCGCAGACGTTCGGCGAAGGCCTCGCTGCCCAGGTAGATCTGATCCAAGCGCTTTCGACGGTATGTATTGCCAGCGATTAGCACTGATCCTGCGAGAGTCGCCAGCCAAGTTGGAAGATCTGGAACTGCGGATACCGTTGAAAAGGACACAATGATGTTGTTGCCTTGGCTTGTTTCAAATTCAACACCGAAGCCCATTGGATAGCTACGGAACTGCTGAATTGATGGAAACCCAGTGTAGGCACCCTCGACTTCAGTCCCGAAGTGAATAGAACGTGGAGCGAGCGATTGCACTATCGGCCCCGACACATGTCCGGTCAGAATTCCCGTCCACCTGACCTTTCCCTCTTGCTCCGTAGCAGTGATGGTTCCAAAAGAGTCTCCATCAGTTTCAAGTTCATAAGAACTTGAACTGAAATGTATGGAGATTCTTCGCAAGTTGAAGAACTCGTACTGGATGGGCTGATCCTGATCGCTGACTCCGCCGGTGCTACCTCTTTCGTATTCGAAAGACGCGGAGATCGGTGTTTGACTAAAGAACGCATCGTTGAACCCAGGCGGCGGAGGATCAGCCAAGAGCCCCCCAATCCCCCAGAAGGAATGGTTCCAGATGTACGACAACCGCACGACGTCTGCGTATGCGGAACCCGGCAGCGACACGGTGAGAGACGCAAGAATCGTCAACGTAAAGGCAGGGGTCTTGAGGATTGTCATCGACTCCTCTCAGTTGTCTTGATCATCTCGTCACTGGGACTGCTGAGCGCTAGAACGAACAGGCAGTTGTGCGACGAGCAACCATACATCGCACAACTGTGCTTGGACTGAACCGCCGGATTGCGGGCACGGCGCTGTGGGTACGGAATGCTGGTGCGGCTCGGGCCGCCAGCGGACGACGGTGCCGTGACTGTTCGTGGGAACGCAGACATGGGCTCTGTCGGGGTCGCGAATGACGCGGGGTACTATGGCAGAGCGGTCTCAGAGGGTCAATTTCTTGTGATGGGCAGGGCCATTCCTCACCAGCGTCGGTGATGGGGTGCGGCGCGTAAGCGCGGGGTCGGGCCTTGCAATCCAGAATTCAGCTGAGCTATCCGAACATGCCTTCCTCCAACTTCTTCATCAGTCGACTTGCCGTCAAGTGTGGAGACGGCGGTACATGAGCGAACGTGAGGTGAGGCGTGCCCCCGATCTGTGCGGCAGGAAGCGCCATCGTCGCCACCAACACGGTCGGCGACGTCGTGTGGCGTGAAGACTATTGACCGTTCGGGGAACGTTGGCGCAACGAACCCGCGGCGGGCGGCAATCGCCAGTGGTTTCACGGAAAGCCCGAAGAAGCCCTTGGTATTCAGTACTTCGGAGCGCGCTACTACGATCCGACGCTGGGGCGGTTCTTGGGGATGGATCCGGTGTCGTTCTCGGATGGTGATCTCCATAGCTTCAATCGCTATGCCTACGGGAACAACAATCCGTATCGCTATCGCGACAACGACGGCCGACTGCCGGTCCTGTTGTTGGTGCCTCTAGCGCTCAAAGCAATCGACGTTACACTCACGGCTATAGATCTCATTGCCGCGTATCAGTCTGACGGCGCGGCCGGCGTAGCGAAGGAAGGGATAGTTGCGGCGGCTGGTGTTGTTGTTCCCGGCGGCCGAACTCTTGGTGCGATCGCGAAGCATGGAGACGAGGTTGTTACCTATGCCGCAAAGGGCGTACACAAGAACTCGCTCAGCTATGTTGGCGAAACGCACGTGTACCGGATCAAGGGGCCTGACGGCGCCACCCACAAGATCGGCGAGTCAGCGCGCGGCCTGAACGCTGAAGGGGCCTCAATCCGGGCGGAACAGCAAGCGCGCCGCCTGACACGCGAGACGGGGGACGTCTACACCACTGAGATCCGAAAGACGTTCCCCGACAAGGCGTCAGCTCGTGAATATGAGACGCGTGTCATTGAGCGCTTTCGCAGCATGTACGGAAGACAAGCAGCCGGAAACTTGAAACTCGATGAGCGCATGGCTACCACGCGATGAGGCGACTTGGGCTTAGTGGCGTTGCCCTACGAAGGCCCGCAACAACCGGTTCGACAATCAGGCTCTCACTGCCGTGCGCAATGAAGTCGAAGCGGTGCTGGATGAAAGCGGGATCTAGTCGGAGCGCCTTACTTGGTCACGATTGCTGTGCGGTACGGCCTCGCAGATGCCGATGCTCCCCTACCAGCGATAAGTAAAGTGGCGATCTCCCGCTCTCCATCGAGGTAGACACGAATCGATTAGTCGCTGCCGATCTTGCCTCTCTAACCGGCGTGTTCAAGAGAGCCGTGCTGCTGCCCCTTGTGCATGCAGGCAAAAGTACGATCGACCAACCGCAACGCCGAGGCGGAACTGCAGAACTGTTGATCAGCCGAAGATCGACCCGACGCCCGCCCTGTGCGGGCGTTGTTCTATGGAAAGCACGGGGTCGGGTCTTGCAATCCAGCATTCGACCGACCTATCCGAAGTTTCCTCCCTCTGCTTTCTTCACCGCCCGGCTCACTGTCGAGTAGTGCACGCCGAGGTGCTCTGCGATCTGCTTCATGGTGTAGTCGCCGGACTGAAAGGCCTCAGCGATCGCAGCATCTCGATTTCCTTGGGCGGCCTTGACGAAGCTGGAAAGCGGCTTTGCCACAGCCCGGCGCTGGATCCGCGGGATCTCCCCCAGGTCAGTGTCCTTCGGTGCTTGCTTGCGCAGACGTTCGGCGAAGGCCTCGCTGCCCAGGTAGATCTGACTGTGCACGTTGTCCCACACGCTCGGCAAGCCTACCCCAGCGAGAACAAAGTCCGCGTATTTCTCCCTGGCCCGGTTGCGCCGGGAACCGAACTGCCCCAGAACCCAGTCCGTCTGCAGCCATTCCGGCCTGTCCGCTTGGCCGATCATCGACCGGTACGAACTCCAGGCCCACTGTTCAGGACGCTTCACCATCTTCGCGCGTACTGGATTCAGGACCACGTACCGCGACAGTTCCAACAGATACGCATCCCGCTCCACCAGAATTGCTTTGTAGCGCCCTTGGAAGACGTGTCCCACCCGATCGTAAGTGCGGTTGACTTACTGCGTGTAGACCCCGTTCAGCTGCCGCATTCCCTGAGACAGATTCCCTCGGGTGTTTCCACGACTACGTGGTAGTGGTTGTCCATCTGGCACCACGCATGACAGGCCCAGTTGAACCGTTTGCAGACACCGCCGAGGATGTCCAGCCAAGCGAGGCGGTCTGCTTCGCCGAAGAAGATGTCCTCGCGGCGGTCACCCCGGGAGGTGACGTGATAGAGACCACCGGCGAGTTCGATGCGGAGAGGGCGGGACATGGGCGGATGCTTGGCGACAAGTGCGTGAATGAATGACTTGGCCCGGTTCGGACTCGCGTTCGGCTTCCAGGCGAAGAGGGCTGACGATGAGCCGCGGCTCAGCGATCACGGTTCTTCATAGACTCCCAGCCCACACTTGACGCACTTTCTGGCGGCGCTCGCACGCCATCCCTGCTGCCCCCACCAAGCCGTGTTGCAGCGGGGGCATGGCCAATACAAGAGTCTGAACAACGTCCACATCAATGCACCACTCCAAAGACTGACGACAGTCCACAGCACGAACTCTGAAATCGATCGAGGAAGTAGTTCCGCGGTCGCGATCATCACGAATGGGAACAAGGCGCCGGCTAGAAAAAGGACCATGGCCCACCGGGCCAGTTGTCGGAATGACGTCCAGGAAGAAGCGGATCCTTGCATGATCTTCTGCTCTCCAAGTAAGCCTTAGAAGGCCCACGTTCCGGTCGAAATCATGTCGCCGACCCTTAAGATCGACCATCCATCATCCCTTGTGCGCCGCCCCACTTGTTCCTGTAGCTCACGGCATCCTAGGCATCAGAATGGCGCCAGAACGCATACTGCGTCGAGTATCTCAACGGTCGACAATCGGAGCGAGTCTGAGGCTACGGCACATCCGATGGGGAGAGCGGCACAGGGGCAATGCTAGGCGACAGGGTGCATCATTGCAAGACCTGACCCCGTTCCCACGCCGTCCTGTGTCCCCTTGAATCCGATCGATCGCAGCCCACTGCGGTTGCAGTTGTTCCCGCTCCGGTAGAGGCGCTTCCCAGCGGGACAGATGCAGGTACTCAGGTCATCGGCAAACTTGAAGGCAGAGGGCGGAACTGCTTCGGCCTCTGGTCCTTCGGACTCTTGTCCCAGAGCGCATCTTCCTTCGCCTTGTGCCTCTCCTGTCCGGCGTAGCGCTCGTCCCGGTCCCCGTAACCACGGTCGGCAATGTAGGCCTCGACCTTCTCGGACTCCAGGTGGGCGAGGTTGGCTTCGCTGTGGTAGCCCGCATCGGCCACGATCACGCTCTCGGGCGTCAGAACAGGCTTCAGGTCTTCCACCATTCCCGGCAGCAGTGCCTGCTCCGAGCCTGTCCCGTGCGCCTGGGCGGCGACGATGATCTGGTGCTTCTCGTCTACCGCCGCCAAGCCGCAGTAGCCCTGCACGACGCCCTTGTCCGTGGACATCTTCGCCGACTCGTTGTCGGTGCGGTTGCTCAGCACCGGCTTGCCGCTCGCGCCGAGGCGGTCCCTGGGGTGCTTCTCCAGCCACGCCCAGATCTGCCTGGCGTGCTCCCTCATCCGCTCGATCTTCTGCCTCTCACGCGTCCGCTGTTCCTGCTCCGGTGGGATCTTCGCAGCGTCCTGCCTCCGATGCTCCGCGAGCATCTTCTCCACGGACTGTCCGACCTTCTGCGCTTCCCGTTCGAAGTCCTCCCGAAGACCGCTGCCCGGACTTGGCCGCATTGCTCGGGAGCTTGACCCCGTCGATGGCGAACATCTCGTGGCCGATGAGGCCTTCGCGGTTGCAGATGACCAGCACCTGGGTGAAGAGCGACTGGATCGCCTCAGTGTGACGGCTGACGAAGCCTGCGAGGGTGGAGAAGTCCGGCTGGCTGTCTGCGCTCAGGGCGATGAACTGCACGTGCTGGCGGCAGGCCGCGGCGATGGCGCGGGAGCTGATCAGGCCTCGGCTGTAGCCGAACAGGATGACTTTGAGGAGAATCGAAGGGTGGTACGCGGGCGCGCCGGTGTCGTCGTTGCGGTAGGTCTCGATGAACGGCGTGAGGTCGAGTTCCTGGTCTACCAGCACACTGACGGCGTCCTGGAACGTGCCGGGGAGGATCTGCGCGTCGAAGTCGACGGCGATGAACTTGAGGTTCCTGTCGACGGATCGGAAGTTCGGCATCGGCGACTTCTCCGCAGCAACGCTGTTGCGACGATGATGCCGAGGCCCAGATCGGCGATCAAGGGGAGAACGGGGGTTTTTCTACAGCCTCAACGTTCGACGTGACCGGCGACCGGAGCGCGAAGCGCGGAGGGTACCGGCAAGCGCCGCTTGCCGGGCGCCCGGTTGACGGAGAGGTTGGGCACCATGCTAAACGATGGACAGCTGTCTAATCTCATAAACGAACTCTTGCTCGTCGACATACTGCATTGCCTTATCCCACAGAGGATTAGTCCGGTCGCTAAGGTTCTTTGCAAGGGCCTTTATCTCGGGTGGTGCGTCTTCTCGAAAGTAGTTGTCCGCGCCACGAACCTTGGGATAACTCACACCAGTTATCTTGAACTGGACTGGGGCAATGTTCTTGGACTTTTGCTGCTCAATGTCTTTGTGTGCGGTCTCCCACGTAATGGCGCGCGTCATCAAGTAGTAGTCTCTCTCTTTGAATTCGCCATTGAAGGTGTAGTCGGACTTGGGCGGATACTGCGGTTGAATCCTTCTCTTGAACAGACCGCCATCGACGAATCGGAAATGCAGATTGTCGGAAGACATCTCGTAGCGTTCGCAGTCGACAATGTCGACCCAATGCCCCTTGGCCCGAGAGATATGCTTCTTTACGAAGAGAACTGCAAATGCCTCCTCGGTACTGGCGTACCCAAGGTACCTCTTAAGTAGCTTTTCGTTCATGGGTGAGAGTGGGTAGCGACCTCGTGCATGGTGCCCAACGGTCCGGCTGCAACCGGACCGTTGGGCGGCGCTACTGCTTCCTGACATAAATCGCCTCCGCCACGATGGCCGGAGCAAGTCTGCGTTCACCGACTGAGGTTATTAGGAGACCGTTTGCGCCAATGGCGGCAGCCTGCTTCTTAAGCTCTTCTGCAGCGTAGTCCATGGACCCTTGTTCGGTCAGCCCCGCGTCTGAGGAGGCTTCGACGATACCAACGACGTCGTACTCAGCCGGTGGTTTCGAATAAAGCTGAACGGCAGAAGGCGCGATCGCTGGCCGCTTCGTGCCGGTGACCACGGCTGAGCCCGTCGCGCAAGCGGAAACCAGGAGAACAGCGATGAGCGCGGCTATTGCTTTGAACACTTATCCCTCCACTCGTCTGAGCTTGACCTGCGCTTTCAGCGATTACTGCGTGTGCGCGTCCCTCAGGCCGCCCAACGACAAGTCTCACCCATTCGACAAAATTCTTTCCGTCGAATGACATGTAAGAACGCATCGAAGCCCTTCCGAATCAATCCCTCGTCCACGCATCCCAAGCCCCCGCCCGTTCGGATGTCGCTAACCCGCACTCCCCTCAACCACAGTATGCCCCCGCCCCACCACCGCCGAATGTGAACTATTCACATCCGGCGCTCCCCCACCGCCCTTACTGCCCCGGCACCCCAATCGCCACCGGCCTTACCGCCGAACCCGCGCCGCCCTTTTCCCTCAGCGGCAGGATCATCGTGCAGGACGTCCACACCTTGTCGTTGGCGATGGCCGCGAGGTTGGCGTGTTCGATGTGGTGGATGCCCATCTGGGTGAGCATGTGGTGGTGGACGGCGAAGGGGCAGGCCGGGCGGGTGCCTTTGGCGGGCGGGGCCTTGCTTGCATCATGCCTTCGGGCACCGGGTCGATGAAGGGCGTGTCGAGGCCGATGGCGACGATGCGCTTGTCGCCCAGGTACTTCGCGGCGTCGTAGGCGAGGCCGGGCGCCTTGGAGTAGTAGACCTTGTCGACGTCCGGATCCTGCCAGTTGTCGCCCCAGCCGGTGCGGATGTAGACGACGTCGCCGGGCAGGATGCCGCGGCCGCTCAGGCCTTGCACGGCCAGCATGTCTTCGATGTCCTTGGCCGTCACGCCGCGGCCGGCCTCTAGCGGTTTGCCGCCGCCGACGTGGGTCTTGGCGTCGAGCAGGATGGCGGAGGTGATGAGTGGCGGGGCCTTCTCGATGCCCAGCTTGAGCAGCGGCGAGTCGGGCGTGGGCTTTACTTCGGACTGCTTGAAGCCGCCGTAGTAGGTGGCGGTGTCTGAGGGGAAGGGTGGCTGCATCTTCCACGGTTCGGGCAGGAAGGCGAAGTGGCCGATGGCGTCCATCTGCGTGGCCTGGGCGGCCGGCTCCGCGCCGGCTTCGAGTTCTTCGCCGTTGAACGCGTGGGCGCTGAACGGGATGCCGCCGGTGGGCTTGTACTTCTGGTTGTACGGGCCGCTGAAGGGCGACTTGGGCATGGTGTTGGAGCGCAGGTACGAAAAGCTCGTACGAGCGCGCCTTGGGTTGCGAATGCAAAGCGCAGCGCATCCAGGTGCCAGCGCCGATCTGGTTGGCCATGCCCTGCTCGTCGCCTGCGGACCACGGCGGCGAGGGATGCGCTTGGCGGCGCGGCTCGGGACCTGTTCCGGTTCCACGGCGGCAGCCCATCCGCTCGTGAGGATCATCGCGACGGCCGCGGCCACCGGTGCCAGCACTCGATTGCTTTTCATCTGCTCTCTCCGTTCGAGGTTCGAAGAATCACAGTCCCAGCGTGCGCGGCAGCCAGACGCTGATGGCGGGATAGCCACCAGCAGCGTGAGCCGCACGACATCCGCCGCGACAAAGGCAGCGCGCCGCGCCAGACGGCGTGCGTAAAACGTCCGGCACCACGCTGCGCACACGAAGATGTTCATGCCCACCGGCGGCGTGATCATGCCGATCTCGACCACGCACACCACCAGAATGCCGAACCGATGGGTTCCGAAGCCCATGCTCTGCACGAGCGGGAAGAAGATGGGCACGGTGAGCAGGATCATGGACAGCGACTCCATGGCCGTGCCCAGCACGATGTGAGACGAAGCAGATGGCCAGGATCACCAGCGTGGGGCTCACGGCGAACTTCTTCACGATATCGAGATCCGACCGCAGCGTCGTGAAGTTGATGAAGTTCGCGAACAGCGATGCGCCGATCACGATGGTGAAGAGCATGGCGGTGGTGCGCGCGGAATCCACCAGCAAGTAGTTCCATCACCGCGAAGCTCAGCCGTCCGCGCAGCAGCGCAATGACGAATCCGCCGGCCGCTCCCACGCCCGCCGCCTCGGTGGGCGTGAACCAGCCGCCGTACAGACCGCCCAGCACGATGGCAAAGAGCACGGCCACCGCCCAGATGTCGCGCAGGCCCTCCAGCCGTTCGCCCCAGGTCGACTTCTCTCCGGGCGGGCCGAGTTCGGGTTGCGGGCCGTGACGATCATGGGAGGCCGTGATGTACAGACCAGTGGCGAGAGCAGGCCCGGAACGATGCCGGCCCGCAACAGCGCGCCGATGCTCTGCTCCGTCCTGATCCCGGTAGATCACCATGATCACCGACGGCGGGATCAGGATGCCCAGCGTGCCGCCCGCCGCAATGGCGCCGGCGGCGAAGGATTCGCGGTAGTTGAACCGCCGCATCTCCGGCATGGCCACCTTGGCCATGGTCGCCGTGTGGCTTTGGACGATCCGCGATCGCGCCGAAACCGGCGCAGGCGAGGATGGTGGAGATGGCCAGTCCGCCGCGCCGATGGCCGACGAAGCGGTACGCCGTGCGGTAGCTCCTGCGGCATGCCGGCGCGCGTGACGAAGTTGCCCATCGCACGAAACAGCGGCAGCACGGACGTGTACTTGGCGATGTCGAGGTCTCGGTGGCGGTGAGCGAGAACGCCGCCGGCCAGGAGCGCATCAGCCCGATGCCCACCACGCCCACGATCGCCATGCTGAAGGCGATGGGCACACGCAACAGCGCCGAGGGCGAACATCATGGCGAAACCCGGCCGACTCAAACATCCTCGCCTCCCACGGGCGGCAGGTGGAAGGTGTCCGGACGAAGGCGTCGCGCGGATCATCAGGTAGAGGTGCATCACCGCCGCCAGCAGCAGCATCGCGGCCGTGGCGTACTGGAAGCCATAGAGCGGCAGCCCGAGCTGGGCGGTGGAATCGCCATACTCGGCGGCGCGTCCGGCGCGGCCGTAGACCAGCCACGACGAGCCGACGAGCACGGCGACGCAGAGGCGTTCGCGATGCGGGCTGCCGGGTCTTGATCCGTGCGGACATGATCCGGTCCAGCAGGTCGAAGATGATGCTCGCCCTTGAGGCGACGCGGAGTGGCATGCCGACGAAGATCACGGCGAGCATGAGCAGCTCGGTGATCTCCACGCCCCGGGCACGGACGACGAGACACCATGGGGCGATCACGTCGGCCCGCCGTGCGCCATCATCGCGAACAGCGCGAGGGCCGCGACGACGCCGAGGATGCGCTCGAACGTCTTCACGTGGTCGGCTGGTGTGCCGGAGGTGGGGTTCGTGGGAGAGCCGGGGCCTCAGGGTTTGGCGACTTGGTGCGGAATTCCTTCAGCACCTGCTCGGCGATGGCGAGGCCCTTCGCCTTGGCGTCGGCGATCACTTCTGCTCCAGAGGAGCGGTCTTGGCGCGGATCTCGTCCATGAACGCTTTGGGCGCGGGCATCATCTTCACACCGGTGGTCTGCATGAGCGCGTGCGCGGACTTATCCCGTGCGGTCCCACGCCCGCCGAACGCGCGCGCGAGCGGCTCGCCGGTCAGCTTCGCGATGATGTCCTGGTCTGCCTTGGGAATGCGCCGCCGGCGCTCCTCGTTCATCACGAAGGCGACTCGTGTTGTACAGGCCGCCAGGAAAGGTCGTGGCGTTTGACGATCTTCTCCAGCTTGAACGACTCGATGGATTCGGCCGGAAAGGCACGCCGTCCATCCCGCCGGTGGAGAGCAGTTCGTACGACTCCGGCGCGGGCTTCAGATCACCGTGGTTCCCAGCGCCTTGCCGATCGTTACGATACCGCCGCCGACGCGGAAC